>CAZBVR010000028.1:0-28823 GCA_964495415.1 uncultured Nautiliales bacterium | reverse complement strand
AAGAAGAGAGATAGACCAAGAGGAGTTTCTCTCTATTGGACTTTTTAAATTTGTAGGGGCTCTTTTGCTTATAGTCCCAGGGGTATTTACAGATATTTTGGGGATTTTGATGCAATTTGACCAGTTTGGGGCTCTTTTTGCAAAACATTTTCTACCAAAAGAGGATATAGTTTCTGATTTTGCTAAAAGAGATGATGATGAGATAATTGATGTAGAAATAATTGAAAAAAGATAGAAAGATGAGTTATATAGTTGTCGATACAGAGGGAAGGGATTTTATAACAGAGATAGCAATTGTTAATTCAGATGGAGAAGTTATTTATGAAAAGTTTTTAGCCAAAAAAGAGGATATAAAAGAGTGTTTTAAATTGCTTAATAATAAAACAATTGTGGCACACTCCGCAGACCATGATAAAAAACTTTTAGAAAAAAACTTTGCAGAGATTGGATTAAAGTTTCAGGCTACTTTTATTTGCACTTTCCAAGAGGCAAGAAGGTTGTTAGATTTAGATAGCTACTCTTTGGAGGCTCTTTCATTCTATTTTGATTTAAAAGATGATAACAATAGGTTTTTTAGTGAAGAGTTGTTTGCTCATCGAGCGAGATATGATGCTATTTTCACTTATAAATTGTATAAAAAACTAATGGAAGTTAAAAAAAGTAGAGAGATAGCACAGGTATATAATCCATTTAGTTCTTCAAAAGTTGATAACCCTTTTCAAGAACATTTTGATTATAAAAATATCTATAAAGATGAATTTAATTATCTTATCTCTATTTTGAACGAGGTAAAAAATGATAAAAATCATCAAACAAAATCGGTAGTAGTTTTGGGAGAGGCAGGTAGTGGAAAAACCCATTTTATGATGAGATTTGTAAAGCATATTTCAAAAACTAATAGATTTCTATTTATAAGACAACCAAATGATGAAAATAGTGTTATTTTTCATATTTATGCAAGGATACTTGAATCATTTGTGAAAACTATATCTAACTCAGATTATTCTCAATTGGAGTTTTTTTTAGCAAAATCTATTAGTGCGATTATTATTTCAAGATTAAAAAAGAGACCAAAATTAACCGAATCACAATTGAGGATTATAAACTATCTTGAAGAGAATCATTTGAATATTTATATCCGGTTTGGAGGACAAGAAAGCAATTGGAGAACCATTACAAAAGTGATGTTGGATTGGTGGCAAGAGAAATATTCCAATAATGAGATTGCTATAAATCTATTAAAAGCATTGATAAAATATGTCCAATATAAGGACAGAGATTATAAAGAGTTGGTAATGAAATATATTAGTGGCTTTCAATTGAGTGCTGAGGAGCTTGATAAAATCTCTTTGGAAAGATGGAACAATAACTTTTCAAGGGAGGAGTTTAGTTTAGAAGCTATCTCTCTTTTTGGAAAATTATCACTTTTTGATGAGCCTATGATTTTATGTTTTGACCAATTAGAATCCCTTATTAACAATAATATGTTACTAAAAAATTTTGGAGAGGCTCTTAAAGAGATAATTACACAAACCCCAAATAGTCTAATTGTTTTGAATCTTTTTCCAGATAGATGGAATTATTTTTTAAACTTTTTTGATAGCTCGGTTAATGATAGAATAGGGCAGGAGATTATCTCTTTATCAAAAATCGATTCAGCTGAAATGAAAAACCTATTAAAAAAACGGGCTGAGTCTTATAAAATAAATCTTGATTACATTTTTGATTATGATATTTATCAGAAGTGTAGTTCTTCAAACTCTATTAGAAGAAACATCAATTTAGCAAATCACTATTTCAAATATAAAATACATAAAATACCTCTTCCTAACATCACTACAACATTAGAGGAGGAGTTTAGATTATTATTAGAAAGAGTAGAGGAGATTGAAAAAATAGTTGGAATTAAAAAAAATCTTTCTATTAGCAAACCAGATAGAGATTTGGAGGAGTATTTAAAGGAGACATATGAAAAGGTGCAAAAAAAATTGCAAAACTTCACTTTGGTAGATGATAGTGATGAATATGGAAAATTGAGAACCATTTTTTATACTCTTAAAACTATTTACGGGTTGGAGACAGATTTTTTCAAAATAAAAAAGAGAGCTCTTCCACCTCATCTAAACATCATAAAGGGCGGATATAAATATAGCATCGGTTTTTTGAATGTAAATGGAAACTCTTTTTCAAGTAGATTAAAAAATTATACAGCACTTATGCTTAATTTTCCAGATTATAAATTTTATCTATTGAGAGAGGATAAAAAAGTTTCTATTAGAGGTAAAGAGTTTGTTAAGCAATTTAATCAGAAGGGAACCTTTATTTTTGTGGAGAGGGAAGATAAAATTATTTTTGAGACTTTTCACCAAATTGTGGAGGAGTATAATAATAAAGATTTGGAGTTTGAATTGAAAGATGTTTTTTCTGCACTTTTCAAAACTTATCCAGATTTTTGGCTCACCAAAATTTTAAAGAGATAACTCTTTAATCATTTTCCACATCTCCTCTTCTGTAATAGTTTTTACTCCAAGTTTTAAGGCTTTCTCCAATTTGCTTCCAGCATTATCTCCATATATAACAATATCAGTTTTTTTTGAAACAGAGTTAGTAACTTTTGCACCCATCTCCTCTAAAATCGTTTTAATTTCATCTCTTTTTTTACTCATAGAACCGGTTAAAACTACTACTTTATCTTTAAATGGGGAGTTGATACTTTTTCTATTCTCCTTTATGTTTTTAGGTTTTATTATTTCTAATAGTTTTTTAACCTTTTCTCTATTTACTCTCATAAATTCAACATAACTTTCACTCATCTCCTCTCCAAACCCTTCTATCTCTAATAGTTGCTCCTTTTTTATCTCTAAAAGCTCTTCAACCTTAAATTTTTTGCAGATTTTTTTACTTGCTACTTCGCCAATATGCTCTATTCCAAGTCCATTAAGAAATCTCCAACACTCCACTCCTTTTGAGTTTTGAATACTTTTTAAAAGTTTTTCACTCTTTTTCTCTTTAAATCCCTCTATTTGAAGCAATTTTTCTTTTGTTAAATAGTAGAGGTCAATAATATCTTTTATAATTTTTTTCTGAATTAGCAGTTCAACAATTTTATTTCCCAAACCTTCTATATTCATACAACTTTTAGAGGCAAAATAGATTATTGAATTTATAACTCTTGCAGGGCAAGAAAGGTTTTGACATTTAATTAGAGTTCCTTCATCAAGTAGTTCATTTTTACAAACGGGACATTTTTTAGGTCTTTCTATTTTGGGAAGTTGATAGTTATGGAGTAGAGATAGAATAGTTTCCAACTTATTCCACTCTCTTGATTGATTTAATTTTTTAATTATCTTTTTAATTTGTTTATCTTTTCTATTTTCTTTTATCAACTCTTTTAATTTTTTCAAATATCTGTTATTAAATTTTTCATCTATCTTTTTTAGTTTCTCAGGTATTCGTTCCTCTTTAATAACTTTTGTTATTTTAGGTATCACATCTCCACTTCTAATGATGATAACTTTATCTCCCAATCTGATATCCATTCTTTCAATCTCATCAAAATTGTGTAGAGTGGCTCTACTAACGACAACTCCCTCTATCGATACTGGCTCTACAATTGCAACCGGAGTTATAACTCCCGTCCTTCCAACTTGTAACTTAACTTTTTCTAAGGTTGTTTTCTTTTCAATGGCAGGAAACTTAAAAGCGACCATCCATCTCGGATATTTAACAGTATATCCAAGGATAGGGTGATAGTTTAGATTATCTATTTTTACAACCATTCCATCCAACATAATTTCAAACTTATCTCTTAATTCTATAAATTGATAGTAGTTTTCTATAATCTCTTTTTCTGTGGAAACAACTTCTCTTTTCGGAGGCTCTTGAAAACCTAATTGATATATAAAGTTCATCATTTTATAATAACTTTTGAAATTGAGAGAGTTTTTACCAACTCCCCACGGATAGAATTGTAATTTTCTCTGAGCTGTAATTCTGCTATCAAGTTGTCTTAAACTACCAGAGGCCATATTTCTCGGATTTGAGAAGGGCTCCTCTCCCCTTTCTACTCTTTTTTGATTTATTTTTTCAAACTCTTTTTTAGATATAACAACCTCTCCTCTAATCTCTATCAACTCTTGATACTCTATCTGTTTTGGAATGGATTCTATTACCATTGCATTGTTTGTTACATCTTCTCCACTATCTCCATCTCCTCTTGTGATAGCTTTTTCCAATTTACCATTGTTATAGATAACATTTAAACTCGCTCCATCAAATTTTGGCTCAATGTAAAAGTTTAAATCTTTGTTTCCCACAATTTTATAAACTCTATTTAGCCACTCTTTTAATTCGTTTTCATTAAAAACATCTTGCATACTCCACATTTTGGTTAAATGTTTTACTTTTTCGAAGCCATCCGAAACTTTGTATCCAACTTTTTGAGTAGGGGATTCTGGGTCTATCAGTTCAGGGTGTTCCTTTTCAAATTGTAGCACTTTATGATATAATTTATCATACTCCTCATCTGTAACAGATGGATTGTCCAAAACATAGTATTCATAAGCATATTTTTTAAGTAGTTCAACATCTTTTTTATACTCATTTAGTTGCATTTTTACCCCGTTTTTTTTCTTTGATTATAGCAAATTATAATAAATTGTGATAAAATTACTAAAAAATTTCAAAGGATTTAAAAATGGGTTTAAGTAGCACAGAGTTGATTATAATTTTGATTATTGTTGTTTTATTATTTGGAGCGAAGAAGATTCCGGAACTTGCAAAAGGAATTGGAAGTGGAATTAAGACTTTTAAAGAGGAGATGAATAGCGAAAGTGATGAAAAGGAACAGGTAACTAAAAATAGTGAAAAAGCTACTGATACAAAGATAACTGAAACAAAAAAAGAGGCATAATGATTGAAGAGATTAAACCTCATATTGTAGAGTTGAGGTCGCGATTGATAAAAATGGGGATAGCTTATATTATCTCCTTTTTGATTGTTTTTATCAATTGGCAGGTTGTTTATGAGTGGATGAAAAAACCTTTGGAGGCTGTTTTTAATCAAGCGATGATATTTACCAATTTAGCAGAGCCCTTTGTAACTGCCCTTAAAATCTCTTTATATGGAGGGTTTCTTTTTGCTTTGCCGGTTATTATGTGGCAACTTTGGAAATTTATTGCTCCCGCTCTTTATGAAAATGAAAAACAGATGGCAGTTCCATTTGTCTTTTGGGGAACAGTTATGTTTTTATTAGGAGTGGCTTTTGCTTATTATGTTGTGTTTCCATTTGGTGCGGATGTTTTAATCCATTTTGGAGGTGTTCAGTTTGAAGCAATGTTGAAGATGAGTGAATATATCGGATTTTTCAGTAAATTTCTGTTTGGATTTGGATTGACATTTGAAATTCCTGTATTTAGTTACTTTTTAGCAAAACTTGGCTTAATTACTGACCAAACTTTGATTAGTGGTTTTAGATATGCAATTGTGATTATTTTTGTGGTGTCGGCTATTTTAACACCACCAGACCCTGTAACTCAGTTTTTAATGGCAATTCCATTGATTATTTTATATGGGGTTTCTATTATTATTGTTAGAATGGTAAATCCAGAAAAAGAAAATTTAGAAAAGGAGTAAAAAATGGCAAAAGTATGTATTCCATTGGCAGAGGGATTTGAAGATATTGAAGCTATCACTCTAATTGATGTAATTAGAAGAGGAGGAATTGAGGTTGTAACTGCGGGTGTGGGTGGAGATATTATCACTTCTGCTCACAATGTTAAAGTATGCACTGATACCACTATTGAAAAAGTGTCAGCAGAGGAGTTTGATTTGGTGGTATTACCAGGAGGATTACCAGGTGCTACAAATTTGGCAAAAAGTGAGGAGGTTAAAAAGCTTCTTCAAGAGATGGATTTAAAAGGTAAATATGTGGGAGCTATTTGTGCGGCTCCAATAGCATTAAAAGAGGCAGGAGTGTTAAAAGATAGATATACGGCATATCCAGGTTGGGAAGATAATATCAGAAAAGAGGGTTATGTTGGTGATGCAAAAGTTGTAGAGGATAAAAATGTTCTAACCTCAAAAGGACCAGCTACTGCTATCTGTTTTGCTCTTGAAATTGTGAAAAAGTTTGCAGGTAAAGAAACATATAGAGGACTAAAAGAGGGATTGTTAGCAGATTTTTGCTAACCTCCTTCTCCCTTTTCAATTAAACAATTTTGCTACAATCTCGAATCGGTTTGCTGTCATAATATGAATTTTAGGATGTAGTTTAAGAAGTCTCTGAAATAGAGTTTTACTTAATTCCAATCCAACTTTATACTCCTCTTCATCTGAAATGTTATGAGCCTTTATAAGTTTTTCTATCCAAATATCTGGAACATATATTCCTGGCACATGAGCAGATAAAAACTGAGCGGTTTTTAGATTTGTGATAGGAAAAAAGCCTAATACTATCTGAAATTTTGCTCTTTCATCATCAAACTCATTTCTAACGGCTCTTTTGATATCCAATAACTTTTTTGCTATATCGATATCATATACAGGTTGAGTTATGATTCCGCTTGCACAATTTTTCACCTTTGTATATATCTTTTTTTCAATTGTAGTAAAGTTTTTTGCATAGGAATTACTTACTGCAAAAGCGGTTATCTTTTTTGGTTTGATTTTAAATTCTCTTCCGCTGTAATCCATTCCATTATTAAAATTTCTAATCATTTGTAAAAGTAGAGTTGAGTTTCCCTCTAATACCGCTTTTGTATTTGGTTGGTCGCTCATTTTTGCTGGGTCTCCCGTTAATGCCAATATATTGACTATGTTTAAATCATTTGCTCCAAGCATATCTCCTTGAAGAGCTATTTTGTTTCTATCTCTCATACTCATGGTTGCTATTGCTGGGAGTTTAAAATTTTCTTGAAGTTTAAAAGCAGCTATTATAGAGTTATATTTCATTTTAGATAAAGGACTATCTGTTGTTGAAAATCCATCTACATATCTGTATGCTTCACTCTTTTCAATTTTTTCCAATACCCCATTAAATGTTGGAAGTTTTGGAGGGGTTGTTTCAAGAGTTATATATCTATCTTCGCTTGTTAATTTTTTATATAAATTCATTTTATTTAAAGAGTTACTCTCTTATCTCCTTTCATCAAATTACGATTTTAATTATATCATATTTTAAATTTTAGAATTTCTTTTTTTCGGAACTTTGCAAGAGGAGTATGAAATTAACCCAAATGAACTTGCCACAAGCGATGAACCTTTACTTTATAAACCTAAATAATTTTTTTTGAGGTTGTTTTGGTAGATTAAAAAATAATAATTATAGTGTCTATTTTGAAAATATGTTATAATTTTACCAAATTTTAGACACTTTAAGGTGGATTTATGAAATATGAAGAGATAACAAAATTTATATTACAAGAGAGAAAAAGACAAAAAATCACAAAAGAGGATATGGCAGGGATATTATTTATCTCTCCTACAACAATTTATCAAGAATTTGTTAAAAAATATGTTAAAATTTCAATAAAAAAGATAGGAGAATTGAAAAGATGAAAAAACTTTTTTTAATAATCGGAGCACCAGGAAGTGGAAAAACAACAGATGCTGAGTTGATTGCAGAAAGACATCCACATAAAGTTGAGCATTTTTCAACAGGAGAGTTATTGAGAGCAGAGAAAGCAAGAGGAACAGAGTTAGGTAAAACTATTGCGAGTTATGTTGATAATGGAAACTTAGTTCCTTTGAATATAGTTATTGATACAATTGTAAATGCTATAAAATCAACAGATAAAGAGATTATTTTGATTGATGGTTTTCCAAGAAGTGTAGAGCAGATGAAAGCACTTGATGAGATATTATCAAAAGATAGTGATGTAAAACTTGTAAATGTTATAGAGGTTGTTGTTAGTGAAGAGGTTGCAAAAGATAGAGTTTTAGGAAGAGCAAGAGGGGCTGATGATAATGAACAAGTGTTTAATAACAGAATGAAAGTTTATACAGAGCCATTAGCAGAAATAGAGAAGTTTTATGAGGAGAGAGGAGTTCTTCATAAGATAGACGGAGAGAGAGGAATAGAAGAAATTGTAAATGAAATGGACCAATTTATTCAAAAAAGAGCAGAGGAAGTAAAATAAAATGATTGATAAAATTATAGGAGGAATGGATTTAGAATTTTTATCATCTATAAGAGTTTCGAATGAAGAGATTTTTGCTATGTTGAAAAATGGAGAGGATTTTATCTTATTAGATGTTAGATATCCATTTGAGAGCAGTTTATGGAGTTTTAGTTTTACCAAAACAATTCCTTTAAATGAACTTCCTAACAGATTAGATGAGTTGGATAGAGAAAAATTGATTGTTACAATCTGTTCTCAGGCTACAAGAAGTAATATGGCGGCTGTTTATCTTTTGAGCAAGGGATTTAAAAATGTTAAATTCTCAGATGATGGCTTGATAGATTTAGTTGCTAAATTAAAAGGTGGAAAGGCAAAAAGTTTGTCTAACTAAGTTCTCTTTTTACTTCCACCTCCACTCTTTTTTGAGTGTTGCTTAATTCAACGATATCTCCAACTTTTAGAGTTTCCAATTTTACTTTTTTTCCATTTTTTACTATTTCAGCAATTCCGTCTCTTTCTCTATTTTTAGGATTTAGATGTTCAAACATCTCTTTTAAATTTTTTAATTGTTGCTCCTTTTGAGATAAAAGATTTTCGATTTTATATTGAAATTTATCACTATCTGCCTCTTTCAGAGAGTTTTCAGCTTTTAATAAGATAGTTTCTATTGAGTTTTGAAACTGCCTTTTATCCGGTAATTGCAAAAATTTTCTTTCTATAAAATTTTCTATTGTTGAATTAAAACTTCTTTGTAGATTTTGAAGTTCCTCTTTTTTGAGTTCTATTTTTGATTCTATTGAGTTAAGTTGGAACATCTCTTTTAGAGTTGATAACTCTTTCTCTTTTCTATCTAAAAGTTGCTCAATTTTTGAGTTTAGTTTATTTCTTATTTCATCTAACAAAAGTAGATGTTCATTTTTATCTGGAAGAAGGAGCTCCATTGCATTACTTGGAGTTGAGGCCCTCATATCTGCCACAAAATCGCTTATTAGATAATCAACCTCGTGTCCAACCGCAGAGATTATTGGAGTTTTGGCTTGAAAAATAGCATCGGCTACCTCTCTTGTATTAAAACTCCATAAGTCTTCTAAACTTCCTCCACCTCTTGCGATAACAATTACATCATAGTTTTGAGAATCTGCCAATTTTATCTTTTTTGCAATATCAAATTTGGCTTTCTCTCCTTGAACAAGAGAGTTGTATAGATGAAATTCCACCAATGGCCATCTATGAGAAGCTATTTTTAACATATCTGAGAGGGCCGCACTTGGAATAGAGGTTATAATTGCTACTCTTTTTGGAAATTTTTTTATCTCTCTTTTTTTATTAAAATATCCTTTTTCTTGCAACTCTTTTTTTAATTGTTCATAGGCAACTTGTAGGTCTCCTATACCATTTATTAGGATATTATTTGCAATTAGTTTATATTCGCCTCGTGGAGTATAAACATTTAAAGCCCCATAAAGGATAACTTTCATTCCCTTTTCAACTTTGAATTTTAATTTGCTTAAATTACTTCTCCACATTATGCAATTTATAACAGAGTTTTCATCTTTTAATGAAAAATAGAGATGCCCGCTGTTGTGGTATGTGGCTTGTGAAACTTCTCCCTCTATTTCAACTATATTAAAATAATTTGCTACTACACTTTTTATTTGATTGTTTAGTTCTGTAACAGTTAATCTTTTCATTTTATCACTCTTTTTATATAGGGTTTCAATTTTGTTAGTATATCATAAGTGATTGTATATCGATAATTTTTTGCAAACTCTTTTATATCATCAAAAAGAAGAACCTTGTCCCATTTACCTAATACACTCATACTATCCATTGAGATTTTGCCTATCGCTTTGGTTTCTTTTAGTTTTAACTCTTTATCAAAGTAAAGAACTCCATCGCTATAACCCAAATCTATAAGTGTGATATCTTGCTCTTTATCAAAGAAATATCTTTTATTGTAGCCTATAAATTGCTTTTCCTCTATTTTATAATTTTTTATCTTTTCTCCCCATAGGCTCATTACAGGTTTAAACCCTTCAATACCTCCATAAAGTGCTATTCCAGGTCTTACATAATCAAACTCTTCAAACTCTTTCAGTTTCAATATAGCATCTGAATTGGGAAGATGAAATTTTGGAATAGGGTAATTATATTTTTTACAAAAACTGATAACTTTCTTTTTCAATTTTAAAAATCTATCAAGTTGAATAAAGGTATCGTTTCCAAACTCATCACTACAACAGAAGTGGCTAAACACTCCCTTGACTTCAAATTTTTTAAAAGCAAGTTGTAGTATTTCATCAACATTTTCTAATGGAAGGGCATTTCTATGCATACCGGTGTCAAATTTAAGATGAATTCTTTTATGACGACATTTTTTAAGAGAGGTTATATCTGAGATAGTGTAACTTACATTTATACCATTTCTGTTCAGAGTTGGAAAAAATACTAATATCTCTTTAAAAAATGGTTTAACAATTTCTGCTTCACTATTGTTTCTTACTGCTACTCTTTCTACACCACTCTCTTTAAGTATAGAAGCAACCTCTTTTATACCATGACCATATCCATTATCTTTAATTACGGCCATTATTTCTCGGTTAGTGATTTTTCTAATTTTTTCTATATTTGCTATTAAATTACTTTTATTTATCTCTATGTAGGCCACAATAAAATCCTTTTTACATTTTTCGAATTATAGCATATAAAGATGTTACAGATTATAATTTTGGAGATTTAATTGTGAAGTATTTTTTTAGAAGGGCAAAATTTAAATGGCTCCCCGAGCAGGATTCGAACCTGCGACCAAGTGGTTAACAGCCACCTACTCTACCGCTGAGCTATCGGGGATTACTTAATTTGTTGGTGAAATTATACATAAAGGAAACTTAAAGTTCCCTTAATTTTTTAGAATTTTTCCAATTTCTGTAAGAGTATCTTCAAATTTGAACTTCAAGTTTTCACTATCTGCAATAATTTCAGATAGTTTTGCACTTCAAAAAGGATTTTTTCATCCTTTACCTCATCGAAAAACTTAAAACTTTTTCCACTTTGAGTTGTGCCACTCAATAGGTCACCACTTTTTCTAAATTGAAGGTCTAACTCTGCAATTTTAAATCCATCCATTGTTTTTGCAAAACTTTGCAATCTTCTATTTTTTTTATCATTTGTATAGAGATAACAAAATCCCTTCTGTCCATACCTTGCAACTCTTCCTCTTAACTGATGCAGAGTTGCTAACCCCATTCTCTCAGCTCCCACAATCACAATTGTTGTTAATCGTGGCAGAGAGATACCAACCTCAATAATAGTTGTTGTTAATAGAATGTTACCATATTCTTTAAACTCTTCAACAATTTTTTCCTTATTTTTATCTTTTCCATGTGTAATATAAACTTTTTCAAAATGTTTTAGCCAAAACTCTTTTCCCTCTTCCAAACTTTGATACTCAAAATAGTTGCTCTCCTCTACGAGTGGATATACAATTATTATCTGATTTCCTTTTTCAATCTCTTCAACTATCTTTTGAAGGAGGGTTTTAAAATCATCTCTATCTATCACATAGGTTTCTATCTCTTTTTTAAATGGAAGGTCTGTAATTAAACTTAAATCTACAAAATTGGAGTAGATAAGTGCTTGGGTTCTTGGGATTGGAGTGGCTGAAAATTGTAGAAAGTGGGGTAGTTTATCTCCCTCGCTTGTCATTCTTGCTATCTGCTCCCTTTGCATTGTTCCAAATCGATGCTGTTCATCTACCATTACCAAATCTACCTGAGGAAGTTCTTGATATAGGAGAGCATGAGTTCCTACAAGTAGATTGCTCTCTTCCAACTCCTTTTGAGTAAATTTTGATTTTTGGGAAACAAGAGTAATTTTAAACTCTGAAAGATATTTTTTCGCTTCTTCATAGATTTGAGATGCCAAAATAGAAGTAGGACACATAATTATACTTTTTTCTGCGATATAGGCAGAGGCTAACATTACAATGGTTTTACCACTTCCTACATCTCCTATAACTACTCTTCTTGCCTGTTTTGTAGAATTTAAATCTTTTTGAATCTCCTTAATTGTGCTTTTTTGAGAGTTTGTCAATTCAAAAGGCAATCGTTGAATAAAAGGGGTTACATCTTTATTTAATTGTTTAATAGCTGGATAGATTTTTCTTTTTCTTTTAAGTTTTAGTAAATAGTTGAAAATCTCAGCCCATTTAAGTGAGTAATTATTTTCTAACTGAGGGACTTTCTCTTTTGGAAAGTGTATTTGATATAGATTTTTAGCTATTTTATGGGGAACCTCTTTTTCCAAATTTTCGATAGTAATATATTTTTTAATCAACTCTTTTAAAACCTTTGAGTTTAAACCTGTTTTATAGATAGGAACAATTTCTCCAACCTCTTTTATAAATTTAGGTTGTATAATTTGATAGTTTTTAATTTTGCCTTTAATAAAAATTGTTTTGCTACTTTTCAGTTGGGAGAGTTGCCAACTTTTGATATTGAAATAGAGTAAATCAACTCCAATTCCTACATTTAAAAGATAACTTTTGATTTTGGTATATTTTGGATATTGCTGTATTGAGAATAGTTCTGCTTCAAAAATTTGCTCCTCTCCTGTTAAATGGTGGTAAAGTTTATTATTTTCATATTTAATTGGAGCGATTAAAGCAAGGTCTAAAATAGTATAAACATCTATCTTTTTTAATTTTTCCAAATCTTTTTTTTCTATCATTTTGATATTTTATCAAAAAATGTGGTAAAATTGTCAAAAAAAAGGATTTCTTTTGAAAAAGAGAATTGAAGAGTTGAAAAAGAAACATAATATCACAATAGCGGCTCACTATTATCAAGTGGATGATGTTTTTGAGTGTGCCGACTTGGTGGGAGATAGTTTAGAGTTGGCTAAAAAAAGTAAAGAGGTTAATGGAACTCTTATATTTTGTGGAGTTACTTTTATGGGTGAATCTACAAAAGCCCTTAATCCCGATTTGAAAGTGTATATGCCAACTTTGGGAAGTTGCTCAATGGCAAGAATGGCGACTTTAATAGGAGTTGAAAAAGCGGTTGATGAGTTAAAAAGAGTGGATATTGATTTTATACCGGTTGTTTATGTTAATTCAACTGCTGAGGTAAAGGCAAAAGTTGCTGAGTTGGGAGGTTTAACTTGCACCAGTAGTAATGCTAAAAAAATTGTAGAGTGGGTTTTGGCACAAAATAAAAAAGTGTTTTTTCTACCAGATAAAAATTTGGGAACAAATATCGCAAGAATGTTAGGTAAAACTGCTTCCATTGTCGGAGAGGATAATTTTGAGAAGAGTGATATTATCTGTTATGACGGGTTATGTAGTGTTCATCAACTTTTTGAGGTTGATGATGTTCTTTTTTATAGAGAAAAATATCCAGATATATTGATTGTGGCTCATCCAGAAGCAAAACCGGAGGTGTGTGAGTTGTGTGATTTTGTTGGCTCAACATCTCAACTTTTAGAATTTATAGAGGAATTACCAGAGGAGCAGAAAGTGGCTGTTGGAACTGAGTATAATTTTATAAAAAGATTGAAACACAAAAATAGTTTTGTTTTATCCTCTACAAAACCAGAGTGTCCAAGTATGAATGAAACTACATTAAAAGAGTTGTATGAGTTAATGGTAGCAATTGATGAGGGCAGAGCCTATAATGAGATTATAGTTGATAAAGAGGTAGCAGAGGGTGCAAAATTAGCACTTGATAGAATGATTGAAATTAGTTAAAGGAGCAATATGAATCTACCTAAGTTTTATAGTAAAAAATTGAAAAATGGATTAGAGATTGTAGCAATTCCGGTAAATAAGGGAAGTGATGTTATTAGTGTAAATGTTGTTTATAAAGTTGGAAGTAGAAATGAGGTAATGGGAAAAACAGGAATTGCCCATATGCTTGAACATATGAATTTTAAATCTACTAAAAATATGAAAGAGGGGGAGTTTGACCAAATTGTAAAAAGTTTGGGGGCTTTGGATAATGCCTTTACAAGTTTTGATTATACTCAATACTATATCAAATCCTCGTCTCGACACCTTGAAACTGACTTATCTCTTTTTGCGGATGTAATGGAGAATTTAAGTTTAAAAGATGAGGAGTTTCAAAGAGAAAGAAAGGTTGTGTATGAGGAGAGACTTTGGAGAACTGATAACAATCCAATGGGGTATCTCTATTTTAGACTTTTCAATAATGCTTATATCTATCATCCATACCATTGGACTCCAATAGGATTTAAAGATGATATTTTAAATTGGAGTATTGAAGATATTAAAGAGTTTCATAAAACATATTATCAGCCAAAAAATGCAATTATTGTTGTAGCGGGTGATATAGATAGTGATGAAGTGTTTAAAGTTGTGGAAAAACATTTTGGTAAAATTAAAAATAGAAAAGAGGAGATTCCAGAACCATTCCAAAAAGAGCCTAAATTGGATGGAGATAAAGATATCATTATTGAGAAAGATAGTGAAGTTGAAATGGTAGCAGTTGCTTATCAGATAGGAGATTTTAGAGATAAAGATATAGTGGCTTTAAATGCTTTGAGTGAGATATTGGGAGATGGGGAGAGTTCTCTCTTCAATAGAAAGTTGAAGTATCAAAAAGAGTTAGTTGCCCAACTTTACTGCTATCCTATGGAGAATAAAGACCCAGGGCTTTTTATAATAATCGCTATCTGTAATCCGGGAGTGAGTGGAGAGGTTGTTGTTAAAGAGATAAAAAAAATTATGAAAAGTTATAAAGTTACAAAAAAAGAGTTGGAAAAAGTGAAACTGAATGATAAATATGACTTTATAACAAGTTTAGAGAGTAGTTCAGGAGTTGCAGAGATATTCGCTTCCTATTTTGCAAGAGGGGATATAACTCCTTTGTTGGAGTATGAGGATAGACTTAACTCTTTAACAAAAGAGGATTTGGAAGGGTTAAAACACTATTTTGAAAAATCTATCTCTCTTGTTTTAAGAGGAGGGAAAAAGGGAGATGAATAGTAGATTTCTCCTTCTTTCTTTTGTTTTGTTTTCTTTTTTGTTTAGTTATAAAGTTGAGTTTGTTGAAAAATTCTCTAAGTTTATTATTCCTAATCAGAAAGTCATTCTTTTAACAAAACAGATTCCAATAGAGTATTTTCCAAAAATTTATAGTGAAAAGGGAACTATTCTTTTAGATTATGAGAAAGCAGACCAATTTATCAGAAACTCTTTCTATCTTCCTAAGGGAGTTGAGGTTAAAGAGTTGAAAGTGGGAGTTTTGGATAAAGATAGGTTTAGATTGGAAATTATAGATAAAATTAAAAGAAAATATAGGGGTTGCAGAGTTGAAAAACTTATTTTTTTAAATGATGATATTGAAACTATCTATTTTAAACCAAAAAATGTTACTATTAAAACAAAAGTTGCACTAAATTGTCAAAAGTAGAAGAGGAATTAAAATTAAAATTTTTTAATTTTGTTTAACTTTGAGAGTTGTTATTTTAGTCTTTTTTTTTCACTTAGAGACTGTCTTGTCATTTAAATATTTAT
Source organism: uncultured Nautiliales bacterium (assembly GCA_964495415.1). Lineage (GTDB taxonomy): Bacteria > Campylobacterota > Campylobacteria > Campylobacterales > JAADDX01 > CAZBVR01. Next base: position 13,169 of record CAZBVR010000028.1, on the reverse strand, counting down.
TTAAGATAATTTTGAGGTTTTCTATATTTAAAGGTTTCTCTAAAACATCATTCATTCCAGCATTAAGATATTTTCTCTCTTCATCATCTAAAACAGCCGCAGTTAAAGCGATAATAGGAATAGTTTTATTTTTCTCTCTTATAATTTGTGTGGCTTCAATTCCACTTATTAAAGGCATATTGATATCCATTAAAATTATATCGTAATTATCGTTTTCAAAAAGTTGCACCACCTCCTCCCCATTGTTTGCAATATCGTAATCGATATTCATCTTTTTCAACAAAATCTCCATAAACATCTGATTGGCTTTATTATCCTCTGCTACAAGTAGTTTAATTTTGCTATTTTCTATTTTACTATTATCGATTCTATCTTTTTGTTCTATTCCCATTTGTAATGGTATTTCAAAATAAAATCTACTTCCTTTTCCAACTTTACTTTCAACTTTTAACTCTCCTCCCAACATTTTAATAAGTTTATATGAGATTGTTAATCCTAAACCTGTTCCACCAAATTGTCTTGTTATAGAACTATCAGCTTGACTAAAAGCATCAAATATAATTGATAACTTTTCTTGAGGAATACCAATTCCTTCATCTTTAACCTCAACAAATAGTTTTTCATCTTTATACTCTACCATTATATCTATTTTCTTATTTTCCGGAGTAAATTTGATAGCATTTGAAATAAGATTTGATAGAACTTGTTTTATTCTATGAACATCTCCATAAAGATATTCTGGAACATTTCTAAATTTTATTTTGTAATCTATATTTTTTTCTCTTGCTTTTTCTTCAAAAAGTTCGGCTGTATAAAACAACTCATCTGAGTGAAAATTTATCTTTTCTATACTCATTTTTTCGGCTTCAAGTTTTGAAAGGTCTAAAATATCATTTATTATAGTTAAAAGAGTTTGAGAAGAGGAATCTATAATATCAAGATATTTTTTAAATTTTCCACTATCCTCTTCTTTCATAACTCTTATAAGTCCTACTATGGCATTTAAAGGGGTCCTGATTTCGTGAGACATATTTGCTAAAAATTCAGATTTTGTTTCTGCTAATTTTGTTATCTCCTCCATTTGAGAAATAAGTTTTCTTTCTTTATATATTTCATCTGTAACTCTTTTTATAGTTTTTGCAAGTTGTCTAAATGTAATTGGTTTAATTAGATATGCTTGAACACCAAGTTCAATAAGTTTTATTAGAAACTCTTTGTTTGAATGTGCAGTTATAATAATAAATTTTGAGTTTTTATTTTCACATTTTATCTTTTTTATCATTTCGATACCATCTATTTTAGGCATAACAATATCTGTTATTATAATATCATATTTCTTTTTTTGACTTTTTTCTAATCCTTCCTTCCCATCTACCGCAATATCTATATTGATAAAATATCGTTGAAGAAATGGTAAAAACTCCTCAATTGTTTTTTCATCATCCTCTACTAACAATACATTTATATCTGTGTAAATTTCATTACTCATCAATATTTCGACACTCCATACTTATAAATATCTATCATTAGTTGATAGAATATCTATAAGCATAAGCGGTCGTCCTCCTTTCCCAAGTTTTAGTTTGAATTCCAACTAATTTGTCATTTTCATATAATTTTATCGTCTGTTTTTTAATTTAGTTTATAAAAATTTTTATTTTTTTTTAAAAACTTGATAAAATTATAAATAGATTACTTAATTTTTATCTTTAAGGAGCAGATATGTTAAAAAAAGTTGTAAAATTGGCATTTGTTGGATTAGCGGGAACTATGATTTTGGCTTCAACTCTTGAAGCAAGAACAATTAGATGGAAATTAGCGGAAACTTGGCCTTCAACCCTTACACCTCTTGCATCACCTCCAATGAAGTTGGCTGAATTAGTGAAAAAGATGTCAAAAGGTAAATTTATTATTAAAGTTGAGGGAAAAGAGAAACATAAAGCACCACTTGGAATTCTTGATATGGTAAAAGGTGGTCAATATCAAATGGGGCATAGTGGAAGTTACTATTGGAAAGGGAAAGATATAAACACTGTTTGGTTTACTACTATTCCTTTTGGAATGACAGCAGATGAGCAATATGCTTGGTTCTATTATGCAGATGAAAATCATAATGGAAAACCGGACGGAATGGAATATATGGAGAAAGTGTATAGTAAATTTAAAGTTTTATCATTTCCAGGAGGAAATACAGGGGTTCAAATGGGAGGATGGTTTAGAAAACCTATCAACTCTGTGTCAGACCTAAGAGGGCTTAAAATGAGAATACCAGGTCTTGCCGGAGAAGTTATGGCAAAACTTGGAGTAAAAGTTACAAACATTCCAGCCGGTGAGTTATATACTTCTCTTGACAGAGGTGTGATTGATGCACTTGAATGGGTAGGGCCAGGAATGGATATTAAAATGGGATTTCATAAAGTAGCACCATATTACTATACAGGGTGGCATGAGCCGGCAAGTGAGATGCAATTTCTTGTAAATAAAAGAGCCTTTGATAGATTGCCAGAAGAGTATAAAACGATGCTTATTACTGCTATGAAGGCGGTTGCTGCGGATATGAGATATGAAAATTTTGCTATGAGTGCTAAAGCTTGGGCAAAAATGAAAACAGATTATCCAAATATAAAAGTGAAAACATTCCCAAAACCAGTTTTAAAAGCGATGTATAAAGCAACACAAGAGGTGTTAGAAGGGTATGCAAGTAAAAATAGATTGTTTAAAGAGATTTGGGAAAATCAGAAATCTTGGCTAAAAAAAGCAAGACCTTGGAGTATGATGAGTGAGTATTACTACTTAAAAGCTTCAAAAGAGGTGGAAGAGAAATAGTTTTTCTCTTTGCCCAATTTTTTTAAATATGTGGATGATACTCTGAACTTCTAAACTCTCTTTTTTTTTCACAAAACTTATCATTATCCTCATCTTGTCTGTTGGAGTTATAATATCGATATTTGGGGTCATCTTTTATTTCATCTAACTCTTTTTTTAACACTTTATACATTTTATAAATATTTAATCCAGCCGCACTAATTCCCCAAAAAACTCCCAACCAAAATAGCCATCTTAATCCAAATAGATTTTCCATAACTTTCCCAATTCCAACTCCGATTAAGATAGCAACTACCATTGAGATACCGAGAGAGAGTTTATTTGCTCCCTCGATAATAGGTTTAAATTTTGGCTGACTATTTTCGCTTTTCTCTTTATCGTTCATCTTTATATCTCTTTTACAATTTTTGCAAATGTTTCAATAGTTTTTTCTATATCCTTATCGCTCATTTTTACAGAGATAAATCCAGTTTCATATGCACTTGGAGCAAAATAGAATCCATTCTCCAACATTTTTGAATGGAATTTTGCATATCTTTCCTCATCACCAGCACAAACATCATCAAAGTTTTTAGGCAACTTTTCATTAAAGAAAAATCCAAACATACTTCCAACTACATTATATTGAAAAGGTATGTTAGCATCTTTTGCAATTGAAGCAAAACCACTCATTAGTAGTTCAGCTTTAACTTCTAACTCTTTATATAGTTGAGGTGAGTTTTTCAACTTTTGAAGAGTTGCAAGTCCTGCACTCATAGCTACAGGGTTTCCACTTAGGGTTCCTGCTTGATAGATTGGACCCTCAGGACTTAATTGTTTCATTATCTCCTCTTTTCCAGCAAAAGCCCCAACCGGCATACCTCCACCTATAACCTTTCCAAAAGTTACAATATCTGCCTCAATCCCATAGATATCGTAACTTCCTCTCAAACTTGCTCTAAATCCACTCATCACCTCATCAAAGATAAGAATTGCTCCATTTTCATTACAAAGAGCTCTTAACTCTTCTAAAAATTGTTTATCAGCTGGAACTAAACTCATATTCCCCGCAATAGGCTCAATAATAACACAACCAATCTCTCCCACTTCAAAACATTTTTTAACAGACTCTATATCGTTGTAATCTGCAAGTAGAGTATGTTTTGTAAAATCACTTGGAACCCCCGGACTTGAAGGAGAACCAAATGTTACAGCTCCACTTCCTGCACTTACTAAAAGACTATCACTATGTCCGTGGTAACACCCTTTAAATTTTATAATATCATCTTTTCCAGTTACACCTCTTGCCACTCTTATAGCACTCATAGTTGCTTCTGTTCCACTTGAAACAAATCTGATTTTGTTCAGATATGGGAATAGGGTCAATACCTCTTTTGCTAACTCTGTTTCAATTTTAGTTGGTGCCCCAAATCCGGTTCCATTCTGCACCGCTTCACAAATTGCTTTTTCAACATCTTTATCACAATGTCCTAAAATTAGGGGACCCCAACTTTGAATAAAATCTAAATATCTGTTTTCATCTTCATCTTCAATATAGGCACCTTCCCCTTTTTTTATAAAAAGCGGAGTTCCACCCACACTTTTAAAGGCTCTTACCGGAGAATTTACTCCTCCTACAATATATTTTTGTGCTTCCTTAAATAGAATTTCTGACTTTTTTTTCTCCATTTTCATCCTTTTTTGGTAAAATTATTTTATGATTATACCAAAAAAGGATTTCAGAATGAAAATAGATGAAAAATTACTTTCTAAACTTGAAAAACTATCAATGATAGAGATTGAAAAAAGAGAGCAGATGGTGGATGAGTTAAATAAAATAGTTGAGTTTGTTGAAATTTTAAATGAAATTGACACAGATGGAGTCGAAGCCACATTTAATACATTAAATAGAGCAACTCCATTAAGAGAGGATATAGCAGTTGAAAAGGATGTTGTCGAGGTTATTTTAACAAATGCACCAAAAGTTGATGGAAACTATTTTATAGTTCCAAAAATTATTGAATAAAAAAATAAAGGAGTCGTAAATGGCACTAAATTATACACTTGAAACCTTACTGAAACAGATTGTAAAATATAAAGCTTCAGATTTACATATTGTAGTTGGAACTCCACCTCAATTAAGAATAGACGGAAAATTAACTCCATTAAACTTATCACCATTGGAGCCAGATGATACTATTAAACTTTTATATTCAGTTTTGACTGAAAAAGATAAAATTGAGTTGGAAGAGGAGTTAGAGTTAGACTTTGCTTTTGAGTTACCGGGAATAGCGAGATTTAGGGCAAATTATTATTACCAAATGGGTAGTTTGGCGGCCGCATTCAGAATTATTCCAGAAAGACCATTAAGTTTAGACGAGTTAAACTCTCCTCCGATATTTAAAGAGTTGGTAAAAAAGGAGAAGGGACTTATTCTTGTAACGGGACCAACAGGGTCAGGGAAATCTACAACCCTTGCGGCTATGATAAATGAGATAAATGAGAATTACCATAAACATATCTTAACAATGGAAGACCCAGTTGAGTTTGTGCATCAACATAAAAAATCGTTGATTTCTCAAAGAAGTATTGGTAAGGATTCAAAGTCGTTTGCTAATGCTATTAAGTATGCTTTGAGAGAGGACCCAGACATTATCTTGGTTGGGGAGATGAGAGATAAAGAAACAATTGGAGCCGCGATTACAGCCGCGGAAACAGGACATATAGTTTTTGGAACACTTCATACCAATAGTGCAGTTCAAACTATTAACAGAATTATTGATGTTTTCCCAGCAGATGAACAGGCACAAGTTAGAACTCAGTTATCAATGGGGTTAGTGGCAGTAATTTCACAAGCTCTTTTACCTAAAATAGGTGGAGGAAGATTTGCGGCACAAGAGATATTTATTAACAATCCAGCGGTGGCTAACTTGATTAGAGAGAATAAAGTAAATCAATTGTATTCTCAAATGCAGTTAAATCAACAAAAAACAGGAATGCAAACTCAAACACAAGTGTTAGTTAAAGCGGTGAAAGAGGGGATTCTTGCAAAAGAGACAGCACTCGCTTACTCTACAAAAGTTGATGAGCTTCAAAAAGCTCTTGCAATGATTCCATAATGATAGATAAAAATCTATTGGTAGAGAGTTATAACTACTCTCTTCCCAAAGAGTTAATTGCTACCTATCCAGTTACTCCCCGAGATTCTGCAAAGCTTTTAGTTTATGATAGAAAAAAGGATAAAATTATTCATACTACTTTTAAAAACATTTTAGATTTTCTTGAAGATACCCATTTTGTTTTTAATGACACAAAGGTTTTAAAAGCAAGAGTTTTTGGCAAAAAGGAGACAGGAGGTAAAATAGAGCTACTTTTAAATCGACCCTTGGAGAGGAATAGTTTTTCAGTTTATATTCGAGGTAGAGTTAAAGAGGGATATAAACTACTTTTTGAAGAGGGATTGGAAGCGGTTGTAGAAAAATTATGTTCAGATGGGAGTAGGGTAGTTTCATTTTATAAAGATGAAAAAATAGTAGAGTTTGCAGAGTTGATAAAAATTTTAAATAGAATAGGGCATATTCCACTTCCACCATATCTTAATAGAGAGGATGAAAAGATAGATGAGGAGGAGTATCAAACAAAGTTTGCTAAAAATTATGGAGCGGTTGCGGCTCCAACTGCAAGTCTCCACTTTACAGATTCTCTACTTTCTAAAATTAGAAATAAACATTTTTTAACCCTTCATGTTGGAGCAGGGACCTTTAAACCAGTTGAGGTGGATAACATTTTAGAGCATAATATGCATTCTGAGTTTTTTGAGATACCATTGGAAACGGCTGAGTTGTTAAGAAGCGATAAAAAGATAGTTGCTGTTGGAACAACTTCAACAAGAACAATAGAGTATTTTGCAAGAACTTCTAAACTATATGGTGAGTGTAATCTTTTTTTACATCCAAATAATCCGCCTATAAGAGTTAATCATCTGATTACAAACTTTCATTTACCAAAATCAACCTTAATTATGTTAGTAAGTGCTTTTATTGGACGAGAGAAAACATTAGAACTTTATGAAATTGCTATTAAAAATAGATACAGATTTTATAGTTACGGAGATGCGATGTTGATTTTATAATTTCTAATAAGTCTCAAAAGAGCATCGGAAAAGAGAGGTTTGATATCTCTTCTCTTTTTTAAAGATTAGAATCAATTACTTTCATTAACTCAGGCTCTTTTATAGGCTTAATCAATACATTGGTGGCTCCAACTGCTAATGCCTCACTCTTTTTAGTATCATCTGTTGTTAATATAATAATTGGAATACTTTTAAAATTTTCATCTGATTTTAAAATTTTTAATAAGTCTATTCCATCCATTACAGGCATAATAATATCAAGAAGCACCATATCTATTGACTCATTCTTGATAATGTTTAAGGCTTCCATTCCATTTTCAGCCTCAATAACTTCATATTTACCAGTCTTTTTAAGTAATACATTTAACAATTTTCTGTTGATGTTATCGTCATCTACTACTAATATCTTTTTCATTTCTCACCTTTTCTATTATAAAATTTGTTGTAACTGCTGTTTATTGATGTTGTTTAAAACATAATTAGCATTTTTAATAGTTGTATTAGATTTATCTAAAACAACTATTTGGATATTTTTTACTTTCTGTTTAATTTTTCCAGCAACTCCTGCTATATCAAATCCTTTAACAAAGTTACTATCTATAAAGAGCAGATTCTCTTTTTTAAGGTCAATGTTTTTACCAAGCTCTTTGATAGAGTCAATTTTTTTAATGTTATTATATCCAAAACTTTCTAAATAGTTGATTAAAATATTTTTTTCTAATAGATTTGAACTTGCAACTATTATATTGATATCTTTTACTGCTTGTTCCTCTTCAAACTCAAAATCTAATGTTGGTTCAAACTCTTCCTCAGCTTGAATTTGAGGCTCAATTTTTGTTTCTCTTTTTGGTTGAGGTTTAGGTTTAGGCTGAGATTTAACTGCTGTATTAGAAGAGGTTCCGCTGTTTTCATCTTCATCATTATGCTGTAAAATCTCTTTTTTCATTTTGTCTTTTGCAAAATGGTTAAGTATTTTAACTAATTCCTCTTTTTTTAGAGGTTTTGTTAAATATTCATCCATACCCTCTGCAAGGAATCTCTCTCTATCACCTTTTAAAGCATTAGCTGTTAAAGCGATAATTGGAGTATGTTCAATTTCCTCTTCTTGTTCAAATTCAAGAATTTCGTGAGTTGCTTCTACTCCGTCCATTACCGGCATCTGAATATCCATAAAAATTAAATCATATGCCTCTGGCGAAATACTATATTTATTGAAAGCTTCAAGTCCATTATTTGATAGAACTACATTTATTCCCATCTGTTCAAGTGTAATTTTAATAAGTTTTTGGTTAATAGGATTATCTTCTGCTACCAATACTTTTAAATCAAACTTATCAGTTTCTTGCTCTTTTTTAGAGATAGTTTCTATTGCTTTTTTATAAGTATTTAATCTTGAATTATCTATCTCTTCTAACATAGCAAATGTTTTATAAGGGTTAATAGGGTCCCATACTATATAAATAGCTTTGTGATTAAAGTTATCTATTTCAGGTTTATTTGATAAACTTGAGATTAGAGTGTAGTTCATATTTATACTCTCTAAATACTCAATAAATTCACTTGACTGCATTGTTTCATATACAAATGTTACTGCATTTAGAGATTCATTTTTAACAATATCTCTTAACTCCTCTACACTTTTAAAGTAGAAAGGTTCTATTCCAGCATATTTTAGATATTTTTTTAGATAATCTTGTTTGATATTACTTTCTTTGTCTAATAAAGCGATTTTTAGTTTTGTAAAGGTTCCAGGTTTGAATGTCTCTTCCGCTTCAAGCACTTCAAGAGATATTTCAAAGAAAAATTTAGTTCCTTTATTTAACTCACTCTCAATTTGAATATGACCACCCATTAACTCAATATATCTACCACTAATAGCAAGTCCAAGTCCTGTTCCACCATATTTTCTTGTAACTGAAACATCTGCTTGTGAAAAGGCTTCAAAAATTTTATCTTTTTGCTCTTCACTAACTCCAATACCAGTGTCAGCTACTTCGAAATAGAGTTTTACTTTATTGTCCTGAGTTCCTTCATTTTTTATTGTTAATGTTACATATCCTTCGTGAGTAAATTTAATTGCATTACTTAATAGGTTAATCAATACCTCTTTTATTTTTAAAACATCACCTTTTAAACTAACTGGTATATTTGGGTCGATATATGCAGCAAGGTTGATTCCCTTGTCAGCTGCTCTCGCTCCAAAAATCTCAATTGTATCTTCAAATTCGTTAATAGGTTTGAATGGAATAAGTTCCAACTCAACTTTATCAGATTCAATTTTTGAAATATCAAGAATGTTATTGATAATTTCAAGTAGAGAGTTCGCACTTGTTGTAATTGTATTGATATATTCAATCTGTTCATCATTAAGGTCTGTTGTTTTTAATAACTCTAAGAACCCTAAAATACCATTTAAAGGTGTTCTAATTTCGTGAGACATATTTGCAAGGAATAGAGATTTTGCTTTTGCGGCTTCTTGTGCTTTTTTACTCAATTCAAGAGCATTTTCAACTGCTAACTCGATTACTTTGTAAGACTCCTCTGTGTTTTTAGGTTCTGGGATAGGAATATCTCTTCCCTCATTAGCAAGAGGATAAAGTTCTTTAACAAGTCCATGTAGTCCAACGAAGTTTTGTTTAATGTTTCTCTCAATGAAGATATAGATAATAAACATAAGAACTGAGAATAGTAACAATCCTATTGATATCATTAGGAAAAGGAAAGCATTCTCTTTAATAGTTGTTAATTGATTAACAATCTCTTTTGACAAAATTCTATTTATTTTAATAACATGGTTAATTTTTGCTGTAAATTTATCATATGCCTCTTGGCTATCCATAGGGTAACCGTCAAATTCTCCATATTCTCTGTATATATTAGAAACAGCCTGAGCATCATGTAATAATTCTCTATAATTTTGTAAATCTTTTTTATACTTTTTAGATGTTAAAATGGCTTTAATTTGAGGGTTTTGCATTAAAGTTTCTAATGGAAGTGAATAGTGTGTAAAATACCAATCAAAGAATTCATAATAGTAAAACTCTCCCTCAATTGGAACATTTTTTGTAGTAATATAGGTCATAAAACCTCTTTGTCTCCCCCAGTTTTCTATCGCTTTTCTAAGATTTTGTTTCTCCATTAACAATTTTTCAACTGAGTGAGTAATAGCATGAGTTAAATGTATATTGTCATCAGACCCTGTATTTTTATCATCAAACATAGTAGCTTCATAATTGTAGATCGTTCCATCCATTTTTGTATAGTAGTTAATAAACCAATCTTTAAAACCTAACTTGAAGTTATCAATTCCCTTTCTTACTTTATTGATTTTATTGATAAGGGCCATAATTTTTTGAAACTCAGGATTTACTAATTCTGGATATTTAGCAAGAACTTTTTTTAATTCTCTAATAGCTTCATTTGTCTCTTTTCTTTGTTTGAAAAGGTTTTCTTTTGAATTTGGAAAGTGACCTTTTGAAGCATAATAGATACCGGTTCTTGCTCTCTCTCTTCCTACTCTTGCTACAACTTCATCAAGTGCTTGTGCTAACTCCAACCTTTTATTTAAATCAATAGCATTCTGATATTTCATAAAGTTGATATAAAACAGACCTATCGATATAATTATCAAAATAACTACCGGAATAAAACCACCTATCCTAAATAGGGTTTGTAGATTCAGATTTTTCATTTAATTTCTCCTTCTAATGTTTTTAAACATTTATCTGTTACAAATGAATTTCCTAATTGTTTTGCTTGTTTTAGATATTCAATCGCCTTTTTTTTGTCGGCATTAACCCCCCAACCATTACAATACAACTCAGCTTCTTTCATATAAGCTTGAGAACTATTTTTAATTGAGGAAAAAATTTTGTGAGCTTCTGTAAAAAGTTTTTTTGCTTCACCTTCATTATTCTTTCTTAGTTCAACTTTTGCTTTTTTATACAATTTAAAAGCATCACTATAATTTGCGGTCCATCCATTTGATACAAAAAGTATCATTAAAACTGCTACTATTTTTCTCATCTACATTTCCTTTTTTAATTCTTCTTGGATAAAAGTAATCAAGTTGAGTAACTCATTTTTATCTTTGATTTTAGAACTTTCTTTGAACTCCTCAACAGGTATCATTTGGTAAGCATTTAACAACTCCTCTTTTATTGTTTCTATATTTTTATTTTTTATCTCTTCTAAAAATTCTACCAAAGATTTAAATAGTATCTTTTTCTCATCTGCTGAAAACTCTTTTGATATTGTAATTGTTTTAGTTTCTTGATTATTTAACTCTTCTAATACTTGATATAGATTTTTTAGAGTATTTTCTATTGTTTGAATTTTATGATGATTTTTTGCTAATTCATCTATTGTTTTAAATAGACTTCCAAACTTTTCAAGTCTTAAATTTAAGGCCACCCCTTTTAATTTGTGAGCACTTTTGTGGAGTGATTCAAAGTTTTGAGTTTGGATTGCTGTAAAAAAAGGTTCTTTTTCATCAGATATCTGTTGTTTAAAATCCTCAAAAAATTGTAAAATTGTATCTTTATCTATTCCCAACTCTCTTGAAGCATTTTCTAACTCTTTTTCAATATTCTCTTTTGAGATAGAGATATCGTTAAATTGTGGAGCGGTATCTGTCTCACTCTCCTCTAAATCTAAGTCTAATCCCAAATCTAAATCTAAGTCTAAATCTGGAACTACCTCTGTTTGTTGGGTTTGTTTCTCTTTTGAAATTGGAGTAGGTTCTTCTTCAGCTAACCCTAAATCTAAATTAAGTTCCTCAGTTGTTTGTTGGGTTTGTTTCTCTTGTGGAGCAGGTTCTAAACTATTTAAAGAAGGTTCTTCACCCAATCCAAAAGATAGATTTAGTTCCTCTTCTGATTCTGGTTGTAAAGTTGGGGTTTCCAAAGTTTCAGTTTCAAGTTTAGGTTCAGGTTGAGTTGAGATATTGAAACCTTGTTCTTCGTCTAATCCACCGAGAGAAAGAGTATCACTTTTACTCTCTTCTTCTATACCAAAAGATGAATCTTCAACTTTTAAGGTTTCTTCCTCTTTAAAATTGGTTGGTTTTTCAATAAAAGGAGTTTCTTGATTTTGAGAAGAGTTTAAATTATCATTAAAAAAGTAGATATGTGCATCTGTTGTATCCATTACAATAGGATATTTTGTAACTTGATAAGTTTTATCTTCATACTCAAACTCAAAACTTTTCTCCTCCTCATTTTGAAGAGTAAAAAGGGCCATAGATGGAAAATCTATCTTTAATTTCTCTAAACTTTCACCCTTCATAAACTCTTCATCTGCTCCTATAATTTGCTCATCGGCGATTATTAAAATCATCTACTATTCCTTTGCTTTTAGTTCTGCATATTTTTTTGAAAACTCTACTTTATCTTTTTCACCAACCGGTTTTCTTGCTGCAATATAACCTATTTTATTTCCATTCTCATCAAAAAAAGGTTCAATAAAAGCTTCTGTCCAATAATACTTCCCATCTTTTCTGAGATTTTTTATAAATCCATGCCATTTTTGGTTACTTTTAATTGTGTCCCACATCTCTTTGAATGCTACTTTTGGCATATCTGGATGGCGGATTATTGAGTGTGGCTTTCCTATTAACTCATCTTTTTCATATCCTGAAAGAGTGCAAAAAGCTTTATTTGCAAATGTTATTATCCCATTCAGGTCTGTCCTACTTATGATAGAGCGTTTTTCAACACCCAATTCTTCAAATGTAACCTCTTCATCTTTTGGTTTTGGTCTATTCATTATAAATACCTTTTGAATAAAAGTTTTTCAAATTTTATTTTAAGATAATTTTAACATAAAAATAGGATAATTTTGTTATTTTTTTGCTAAAATTTCAATCATAACTTAAAAAAAGGAAAAATCGATGAAAGTATTGCTAATTCAAGATGTAAAATCACTTGGAAAAAAGGGGGAAATAAAAGAGGTAAAAGAGGGATATGGAAGAAACTATTTAATAGCAAAGGGATTTGCTAAACTTGCCACAAAAGAGGTAATTAGAGAATGGGAAGAGGAGCAAAAAAGAGAGAAAGAGAAATTGGAAAAAGAGATAGAAGAGTTAAATAGATTAAAAGAGAAACTTGAAGGGATAGAGTTAATTGTTGAAAAAAAACTTGGAAAAAATGGACATCTTTATGGGGCAGTTACAAAAGAAGATATTGTTAAAAATCTAAAAGGTAAGTTTGGAATAGAGATAGATAAAAAGATA
>CAZBVR010000027.1:0-4413 GCA_964495415.1 uncultured Nautiliales bacterium | reverse complement strand
ATTTTTTCAACTATAAATTCCATCAAATTCTCCTTACTTATTTAAAGCCCTAACTTCAACATCCACCTCAGGTGCAAGTTCAAGTTTCATAAGTTGATCAACAGTGTCTCCACTTGCTGCAACTACATCAATCATTCTTCTATGAATTCTAATTTCGAATTGCTCTCTCGAATCTTTATTGATGTGAGGCGATCTTAATACTGTATATCTCTTGATTTTTGTAGGTAATGGAATTGGACCTTTAATTTCAGCTCCAGTTCTCTTAATAGCATCAATAATGATTGCTACTGATTTGTCTAATACTCTATGCTCATAAGCTTGTAGTTTAAGTCTGATTCTTTCCATAAATTTCCTTTTAAAGATCTCGTTGGTTTTCCAACTTGGATTTTGGAGATAGAATTATATACAAAATTCTCTCTTTTTTCAACTTTTTTTAAAATTTTTCAATTAAGTTATTTCCTTTTAAAAAGGAAAAATAATAAATTATTGAAAAAATGGATTTAAACTCTTACATTAAAACCCTTCTCTTTTAAATATCTTTTTAAATCTAAAATCTCTATCTCTCTAAAATGAAATATAGAAGCAGCAAGTGCGGCATCTGCACTATTTTTAAACACCTCTTCAAAATGCTCCATTTTTCCCGCTCCTCCACTTGCTATTACGGGCACATTAACCAATTCAGAGATAGTTTTAGTAATTTCTATATCAAATCCCTTTTTTGTTCCATCACTATCCATAGAAGTTAAAAGTATCTCTCCTGCTCCTCTATCAACAACCTCCTTAGCCCATTCAATAGCATCTAAACCGGTATCCTCTCTTCCCCCTTTTACAAATACATTCCATCTATTTGGAGCCACTTGCTTTACATCAATTGCAACAACAATACATTGACTTCCAAATCTTTTTGCTCCCTCATCTATAAAATTGGGATTTTTTACAGCAGAAGAGTTTATGCTTACTTTATCACAACCAACATTCAAAAGTTTATAAATATCATCAAGTTTTCTTATTCCTCCTCCAACAGTTAAAGGGATAAAAACCTCCTTTGCTACCTCTTTAACAATATCAACAATTGTATCTCTATTTTCATAACTTGCTGTGATATCTAAAAATGTAAGCTCATCAGCTCCCTCCTCATTGTATCTTATGGCTGCTTCCACTGGGTCACCAGCATCTCTTAAACCTACAAAATTCACACCTTTCACAACTCTACCATCTTTTACATCTAAGCAAGGAATAATTCTTTTTGCTAAATAATTCATTTTTTACCTTTTTTAAGAAAAATATAATATAATTCTATCAAAAAAGTGAAAGGATATGTTATAATACAAGCCAAAAAGAAATTCGGACAAAATTTTTTAAAAAATGATAACTACTTAAATAAAATCATCGAATCGATGCCCAATAACAATAATTTAATAGTGGAGATTGGTCCTGGATTGGGTGATTTGACAGAAAAGTTACTTCAAAAAAACAGAGTAGTAGCTTATGAGATTGATACCGATTTATGTAAAATTTTAAAAGAGAAGTTTGATATAGAACTTATTTGCGGAGATGTTTTAGAGAGTTGGCAAAATGGTAAATTAAGAGATGAAAAATATAATTTAATAGCAAATTTACCCTACTATGTGGCAACCAATATAATTTTAAAAGCTTTAAAAGATGAAAATTGTGAAAACATTTTAGTTTTAATTCAAAAAGAGGTTGCTCAAAAATTTAGTGCAAGGGTTGGGGAGAAAATTTATGGAGGAATTTCTATTATAGCCAAAAGTGTGGCAGAAGTGGAGATTAAATTTGATATACCTCCGGAGGCTTTTGTTCCTGCCCCAAAAGTAACATCATCAGTGATTTTGTTTAAAAAAATTAAATCAACCTATGATGAGGAGTATGCTAAATTTCTAAAAATAGCCTTTGCTCAACCTCGAAAAACTCTCCTTAAAAACTTGTCATCTAAGTTTGAAAAAAATTTAATTACTAATATATTAAAAGAGTTAAAAATAGATACAAAAATTCGGCCTCATCAAATAAGCGAAATGTTGTTTTTTGAAGTTTTTTCTAAATTGAAAGGAGAAACAGAAAATGACAACACCAGAAAACAAAAAAAATAGTAATCAACAAAATAATCAACATAAAAAACAGATAAATCCCAAAAATTTTGCTTGGTTTAAAGATTTAAAAAAGGGATTTCAAGAAAATGAGAAGATACATCTACAAAGATTAAATACAGATTCAAAACTTGATAAAGAGAAAAAGGGATGGGTGAGATTTACTCCTCTTGGAGGATTAGATGAGATTGGTGGTAACTGTGCCGTATTTGAAACTGAGGATAGTGCTATTATTATTGACTGCGGAATGAGTTTTCCAACAGAAGATATGCACGGAGTTGATATCTTAATTCCAGATTTTACTTATCTAAAAGAGATTAGACATAAAATAAAAGGTTTAATTATTACACATGGACATGAGGACCATATTGGAGCCGTTCCTTATCTTTTTAAAGAGATGCAAATTCCTATCTACGGAACAAGCCTTCCTCTTGCTATGATTGAAAACAAATTTAAAGAACATAAGATGCTTGAATACACAAGTTATTTTAGAAGTGTAAAAAAGAGAAGACCTATGAAAATAGGTGATTTCTATGTAGAGTGGATACATATGACTCACTCAGTCATAGATGCCTCTTCATTGGCAATTCAAACACCTGCGGGAACTATTTTTCACACCGGAGATTTTAAAATTGACCATTCACCGGTTGATGGATATCCAGCAGATTTACAAAGAATTGCCTATTATGGAGAAAAAGGAGTTTTGGCACTATTTAGTGATTCAACAAACTCTTATAAACCAGGAATTACTCCAAGTGAAAGTGTAGTGGGACCTACTTTTGACAGATTATTTAAAGAGGCACAAGGTAGAGTAATTATGAGCACCTTCTCTTCAAATATCCACAGAGTTTATCAAGCTATTGATTATGGTGTAAAACATAACAGAAAGGTTTGTATAATTGGTAGAAGCATGGAAAAAAACCTTGATGTAGCAATGGATTTAGGTTATATAAAACTACCAAAAGAGATATTTATAGATGCTCACGAAGTAGCTAAATATCCAGATAATGAAGTATTGATTATAACAACCGGTAGCCAAGGGGAAAGTATGTCCGCTCTATATAGAATGGCAATTGATGAGCATAGACATATCAAACTAAAAGAGGGAGACCAAATTATTTTAAGTGCCAAAGCGATACCAGGTAATGAACCTGGAGTTAGTGAATTGATAAACTATCTTATGAAAAAGGGTGCAAAAGTAGCTTATCAAGATTTTAGTGAAATTCATGTATCGGGACATGCGGCTCAAGAGGAGCAAAAACTTATGATTAGATTAACTCAACCAAAATTTTTCCTTCCTGTGCATGGAGAGTATAATCATCTAATTAGACATAAACAAACGGCGGAAAGTGTTGGAGTGGAGGATAGAAACTGCTTTATTATGCAAGATGGAGAGCAGTGGGAGATAAGTAAAAATAGAGTTAGAAAAGTAAAAAATGTAAAAGTTGGAAAAGTATATATTGATAATCAGATTAACCAAGAGATTAGCGATGATATAGTAATAGATAGACAAAAACTTGCAAATGACGGAATTGTAATGATAATAGCTCAAATAGATACCAAAAACAAAAGACTAATAAATAAACCAAAAGTTACATCTTATGGTCTAGTGAGCGATAAAGAGGATAATCTATTTGCAAAAGAGATGGAGGAGATATTATTAAACTATATTAAACATGCTAAACCTTATGTATTTGAAAAAAATAGAGTGTTTGAAAATGAGTTAAGAGGAGTTGTAAGAAAACATATTTTCAGGAAAATGAAAAAATATCCAACTATTGTGCCAACTATATTTTTTCAATAAGGAGTGAAAATGAGTAAGCAAGAGTTAGAATACCCAAGAGTTTGGGAGTTTTGTGTTATTGGTAAGAATAAGGAAAAATTAAAAGAAGCTATAAAGGAGTGTATTCCAAATGGATTTGACCATAAAGAGTCAAAATCTCACAAAAGTTATCACTCTCAAAAGGTGAAAACTAATGTTTCTTCACAAGAGGAGAGAGATGAGCTATTTAAAAGGCTACAAAATCATCCTGAAATAAGTTATATTTTGTGAACTACCCCCACCTAAGAGGTGGAGGCTTCCTAACTAACAGTCTCCAATGAGACTGAGCGAAAGGCTTTCTGTTTTAAGTCCATAAGGATAGTTCCTATCCCAAACGACTCTAATGCCCGTTTTAGTATTGTCTTACTTGCTTGAATATCTGGATTTGTTTCATATCCACATTTAGTGCATTTAAAATAGTCTTGTCTCGGGCGATTAGCTTTATCTCTGTTTCCACATACACTACACTCTAAACTTGTGTATTTT
>CAZBVR010000026.1:0-2551 GCA_964495415.1 uncultured Nautiliales bacterium | reverse complement strand
TAAAACCTCTTCAATAGTTTCTTTGTCATACTTCTCTTTTTTTTCTGGTATTACTGACTTTATCGCTTCTGCTGTTTTTTCAAGACCTTTTGAGATTTTCTCTTTTGTTTTGGTAAATAGTTTTTTTAATCCAAACATCATTTAATCCTTTTTTAGATATAGGGTATAATTATATCAAAAAAAGAGGTTTAAATGGATAAAAAAGAGTTTAGAAATAGGTGTAAAAAGTTATTAAAAAGAAAAGATAGATACCTTTTTTCAAAGGTAGTTGAAAAAGCACTTTTAAAAGAGTTATCGTCAAGTAGATATAAAAATATATTGTTATATGTCTCAATGAATGGAGAGGTAAATACGAGAGGCTTGATAAATAAGTTGAGGGCAAAAAAGAAGCATATTTTTGTCCCATTTATGCAAGATATAAGTTTTAAAATGGTAAAATACTCTTTGCCTTTAAAGAAAAAAAAATTTAATATATACGAACCAAAAAACAAAAATAGAACTAAATATAAAGTAGATGTAGCGGTAGTGCCAATTATTGGTATAGATAGCAAATTTAAGCGAGTTGGATTTGGTAAAGGAATGTATGATAGATTTTTTGCAAAGTTGAGATATAAACCTAAAATAGTTTTTACACAAATTTATCCTTGTATTATTTGTCATTCTATTACCAATGAATACGATATTCAAGCAGATTCTTTTATAACTTACAATTTGGTTTGTGATAGGAGAAAAAATGTTAATAGAAAGTTTAGTAGGTGCAGGTGTAGGAGGGGCAATAACCTTCTTTATTATGCGAAACATAGACAGGGCCAAATATGAGATTTGGACTGAACAGGCCAAAGCAAAAGCGAAGTTGATTGAGCAGGAAGCTAATCTAATTTTAGAGAATGCTAAAAATCAGTTAAAAGAGAAAGAGTTGGAACTTCAAAAGAGGTTTGATGTAGAGTTGAGTAATAGAGAGAGAGAGTTTGAAAAGAAAGAGTTTCTATTGGAGCAGAAGGAGAAGGAGTTAAATGAACTTTTACATGAACAAAACTTAAAAGAAAAAAGTTTGCAGAGAGAGTATAAAAACATTGAAAAAGAGAAGTTAAAAATAACAAAACAGAAAGAGTTGTATAATAGCAAAATGAAAGAGGCTGAATCTCTTATTGAAAGAGGGGCTGGATTGACAAAAGAGGAGGCTAAAAAAATTCTATTGGAGCAAACGAAACAGGAGATAAGAGGAGATGTTGCTCATATTATTAGAAAAGCGGTAAAAGAGGCGGAAAGAAATGCCAAAAGAGAAGCCAATTGGGTAATAGCACAAGCTACCACAAGATTTGCAGGGGAGTTTGCAGGTGAGAGACTAATAAATGTGGTGCATATTCCAAGTGATGAGATAAAGGGAAGAATTATTGGAAGAGATGGTAAAAATATCAAATCTCTTGAGAGCACATTGGGAGTTGATATTATTGTAGATGATACCCCAAATGCAATTACAATTAGCCATTTTAATATATACAGAAGACAAGTAGCTGTTGAGGTTATCAAAAAATTGGTAGAGGATGGTAGAATTCATCCAGCAAGAATAGAGGAGGTTTATAATAAAGTTTTAGAGGAGTTTGAATCGAAAATTTTAGAGGAGGGAGAGAGAATTATTCTTGAACTTGGGCTTGGAAATTGTGCAATTCATCCCGAATTGATTAAATTGATAGGTAAATTAAAATATAGAGCAAGTTATGGTCAAAATGCCTTAGGACACTCTCTTGAAGTGGCTCACCTTGCGGGAATTATGGCGGCTGAAATGGGAGGAGATGAATTATTAGCAAAAAGGGCAGGAATTATGCACGATATTGGAAAAGCTCTTACTCACGATTATGAGGGAAGTCATGTAACACTTGGGTATGATATTTGCAAAAGATATAATGAACCACCAGAAGTGTTAAATGCTATTAAAGCCCACCATGGAGAGGAGGAAGCAAAATATATAGAATCTGCGGTTGTTTGTACTGCGGATGTTTTAAGTGCTGCAAGACCGGGGGCTAGGAGGGAAGTATTGGAGAGTTTTCTAAAAAGAGTGCAGGGAATTGAGGAGATTGCTTCAAATTATGAACATGTAAGACTTGCATATGCTATAAATGCAGGAAGAGAAGTAAGAGTTATAGTTGAAGCAGATTTAGTCAATGATGATGAAGCGGTAATGATGAGTAGGGAGATTGCAAAAGAGATAAGCGAAAAAATCTCTTTTCCAGGAGAGATAAAAGTTATGGTAATTAGGGAAGTAAGGGCGGTTAGTTATGCAAGTTAATTTTAAACCTTTTGGTGCATATCAAACAAATTGTTATATTTGTGATGGATTGATTATTGACCCAGGAGTTGGAGCGACTGAATGGGTTTTGGAAAATGTTGAAACTCCTAAGGCTATTCTTTTGACACACGGGCATTTTGACCATATGTGGAGTGCAAAGGAGTTAAAGGAGAGATTAAAAATTCCAATCTATATTCATAAAGAGGATAGTTTTATGTTAAAAGAGGATATTTTTGGAATGAATATCCCCAAAACAGAAGCGGA
>CAZBVR010000025.1:0-6870 GCA_964495415.1 uncultured Nautiliales bacterium | reverse complement strand
TGACGAAGTATTGGAAAAAGCTGAAAAAATGAAATAAAAGGAGCAGATTATGAGACTTGAAATTGTAGCTCCATTAGGAAAAATTTATGAAGGTGAAGTAAAAGAGATAACTTTGCCAGGAGAAGATGGGGAGTTTGGTGTTCTTGAAGGACACTCTCCATTGGTATCTACTTTAAAAACAGGGGTTATTGATATAAAAAAAGATAATGGAGAGGAGTTAGTAGCTATAAATTGGGGCTATGTAGAGGTAACTCCTAAGAGTGTAAATATAATAGTTGATGAGGCTGTTCCTCTTGCAAGTGAAGGTCACGATATAGCGGAAGCAGTGGAAAAAGCAAAACAACTTATTAAAGATTTCTCTGACTCTCCACAACTTCTTGCTTATACAGAAGGGAAGATTGAAAGTGTTGCAAGAAATTTTATCTAAATATCAATACTTAGCTAATCCAGTTACTTTAGCGGTAATTGGGTGGCTTCTTCTTTATCTTTTTTTAGTTTTCTTTATTTTCTTTTATAGACTTTTTTCTTTAAATTCTTGGATAGAGAAGGAAACCCGCAGTTTAAGTTCATTATCGATAGGAGGAGTTTTAACTAATAACTCATCTTTGAACTCTTGTAAAGAGAGAAATGAAGTTATCTCTAAATGGGGAATTGATGCTTGTATAGAGGGAGCTAAACAGAAAGCAAAAAAGGGATTAACATTTTTATCTATCGTTTCATCAACAGCACCATTTATAGGACTTTTTGGAACGGTTGTATCTATTCTTGTGGCTTTTTCACATATGGGTAATAATACCTCTTTGGCATTAGTAGCACCGGCTATTAGTGAAGCATTAGTTGCTACTGCTATTGGTATTTTAGTGGCAGTTCCGGCATACTCTTTTCATCAAATTCTTGCTTCTAAATTTGATGATTTAGTTTCTATTTTAAAAATGGAAAGAGATATTTTGTTAAATGATTAAAAAACCAGATTTAAATATCACCCCTTTTGTAGATATAATGTTAGTTTTGCTTGCAATTTTAATGGTGAGTGTTACTGCAACTACATACGAAGAGAAAAATGTAAATCTTCCAGAGGGTAGTAAAAGTAAAATGGCCGTTAAAAAGGCACAAATTGATATTGTTATCTATAAAAATGGAAAAGTAAAAGTTAATAATAGGACTTTTTCCGTTTCAAATTTTAGAGAAGAGTTTAATTTAGCATTTGGAAATTATGATAAAAATTCATTAGTTTATATTGCGGGAGATAAAGAGATAAGTTATCAACTATTTATGAAAATATACTCATCTGTAATTCAACTTGGATTTACACAGATAGGATTATTAACAAAATGAGATTATTGATTTCTTTTTTTTTGGCACTATTTTTATATAGTGCTATTCTTTTTTTCTTTCTATATTTTGTTTTGGGAGGAGATAAAAAAAATTTAAAATTGTTACAAAAGAGAGTTGTTTATATTCATCGAGTAGTAATACCACCAAAAAAGAGTAAAAATCTAGAGAGAAAAAAAGTTGTTTTAAATCATAAACAAACTAAAAATAGAGAAAAAAAAGTTAAAAAAAAGGTTGTCGAAAAACCAATAGTTAAAACTAAAAAGATGAAAGTTTCAAAAGAGTTGAAAAGTAGGTCAAACTTTTCTCAAGGCGGAAAGGTTAAAAGTTTGCAAGAGCTTTTTAAAGGGGTGAAAGAGGAGAATATAAAAAATGATTTAAAATATCACCCTGTGGCTAAAAATGGACCTACAAAAAGAAAAGGGGAAAGTTTTGTTAAAGAGATTGAAAAAGATGTAAAAAATTTGGACAAACTGCCTATTGTAAAGATGAGTAATATAAGGGCTTCTTCAATAAAAGAGAGAAAATATATTGAGACGAAATTTGCTGAGATTTGGAACTCTGTTTCAAGAAAACCCAATGATTTTGTTAAATTGAATATAGAAATTGAGAATGGAAAATGGATTAAATTTGATTTATTGGCTACAAATTTAGATACAATTACACTTAATAACTTTTTGGATAGATTGAAAAGTATCGATATTACAGCTATTCAAAAGTTTGAAGGTGAAATAGTTTTTAAATCGGAATTAAAGGAGCAATAGATGAGAATTTTAATAATTACATTTTTTTTAATGATACAAAGTTTTTTATATGCTGAAAATTTAGAAATTGTAAAATATGTAGGAGATTACACTCCAAAAATCTATCTTGATATTGACAAAAAGTTTCCTAATAAACTTGTTAATATATTGAAGATAGATAGTAAGCTTATTGATAATTATAAAATTGTTTTAGATAGTAAAGAGTTAAATAGTTCCGATTTTAAATTATCATTAACCTATTCTCATAATAAACTTTTGGCAAGGTTGGAGAATTTAAAAAGTGGAGCTGTTGTTTTATATAAAAGATATAAAATTCCAAAATTTGATATATATCCTTTCTTAATTCACTATTTAAGTTATGATTTAAATAATAAACTTGGGTTTGATGAGGTGCCTTGGATAAAAAGAAAACTTGTATATAGTGTTTATATGGCTCCAAAAGAGAGTGCGATTTTTATTTCAGATATAACTTTAAAATATAGAAAAAGAATAATTAGTGGAGGATTAAATGTTTTTCCAAAATGGGCTAATAGAGAACAGACTGAGCTTTATTATACAAAATTTTTGGAAAAAGGCCCAATTTTATATAAATATAATATATTTACAGGACAAAGGAGCAGAATTTTTGATTCTAAGGGTATGCTAATTGTTTCAGATGTGCAAGGGGATAATTTACTTTTAACATTGGCCATTGATGAACAGCCCGATATCTATCTATTTAATACAAAAAGTAGAAGTTTGCAACAGATAACTAAATATAGCGGTATTGATGTAAATGGGCAGTTTTATGAGGATGGTATTATATTTATTTCCGATAGATTAGGTTATCCAAATGTTTATTTAAAAGATAAAAGTGGAGGAGTTTCAAGATTTGTGTATCATGGAAGAAATCATATTTCAGTTTCTGCTTACAAAAATTTAGTTGTGTTAAGTAGTAGGGAGACTAATAAAGCTTTTGATAACAATACTTTTAATCTTTTTTTGATAGATAAGAATAGAGATAAATTGAAAAGGCTAACATATGGTGGTAAAAATATGTTACCTACTTTTTGTGATAATGGTAATACAATTCTTTTTATAAAAGAGAGTAAATTTAGTTCAAAATTTGGTATTATTAGATTAAGAAAAAATAGAATCTTTTATACAAACTTAAATAGGAGAATTCAAGGTTTTGATTTCTAAAAAAAATAAAAGGAGAACAAAAATGAAGATGAGAATGAAGGTTTTAATGGGAGTTACAATTTTAGCAATAGTAACAGGGTGTGCAAATCAACCAGAGTTAGATGTTAATGGTGACCAAAATAGAACAGAGCAAAATCAAACAGCACCAGCAGAACAGAATCAGACATCGCCAGTAGAACAAAATCAAACTACTTCGACAGAGCAAAATCAAACAGCACCAGCAGAGCAGAATCAGGTAGCGAATGTTGAGATAAATGGAAGTCAGCAACCAGTTGAGTCAGATTTAACAGATACAACGGCTATTAAGGTTAATCAAGATAGTAGTGTTAAGGCAGAAGAAGAAAATAAAACAAAAATTGCTACAACTACTTTAAGTAAGATGAATAAAGAGCAAAAAGAGGATTTGGCTTCACTTTTAGCTAAACAGGTTGTGCATTTTGATTTTGATAAATATAACATTAGACCGGATCAGATGCCAATTGTAGAAGAACTTGCAAATATATTAAAAGAGCATCCAGGTAATTGGACTATCAGAATAGAAGGTAATTGCGACGAGTGGGGAACAGATGAGTATAACTATGCACTTGGATTAAAAAGAGCAAAAACTGTTAAAGAAGCTTTGGTGAGTTTAGGGGTTGATGCTAATAAATTAACTATTATCAGTTATGGAGAAAGTAACCCTGTCTGCACTGCACATGCGAGATGGTGTTGGGCAAAAAATAGAAGAGATAACTTTACATTATTGCCATGAGTAAAAAGGGTATATTAGTTATTCCATTCCTTTTTGTTTGTTTGTGGGGAGAGCCGTCAGCTTTTCAGGCGGGGGATTTGGATTCCAGTTCTCCTTATGGTCTCTCTCAAACAGAAACCGCAATATGGAAAAATAAACAGAAGATAAAAAAGTTAAATAGATTGCTTCTTCAACAACAAAAAATTATTGAGAAACAGCAAAAAACAATTGAAAAACAGCAAAAGATGATTGAAGAGGAGCAAAAACTTATTAAGAAGCATCAAAAAATTTTAAACAAGTTTAAAATTACTCAACTTAATTTAAAGATGACTACTCGCAATTTAAATCAAAGATTACAAGGTATTGAATCTATTTTACCATCATTTGATAAACTTGTGTTAAATGTTAATAGGGTAAAACGAGAATTAAATAAAACAATTGACTCTATCTCTCTAAATAAAAAAGAGATACAAAAACTAAAACAGGAGTATCAAACTCTTAACAATTTAATTATTTCAATCAATGAGATAAATGAGAAAAATAATAAGAGATTGATTGAGTTAGTTAAAAAGGTAGCTTTGAAAGTTGATAAGTTGGAGGAGAACATTTTTGAAATTAAGAGAAAACTTGATTTTAAAACTTGGCCAAAAAATGAAGTTTTTCAAAAGGGAGTATTTTATTTGAAAAATGGGCAGTTTGAAACTGCTAAAAGGATGCTTCAATATCTATATAAAATAAAATATAACCCCGCTGCTTCTTTATATTATTTAGGAGAGATAGAGTATAGACAAGGTAAATATAAAAAGGCATTGAGTTACTATAAAAAATCTATTACTCTCTATCCTAAACCTTCTAAATTTACAGCAGAACTTTTATATCACACTGGATATAGCTTTGAAAAGTTGGGTAATAAAGAATTAGCGATAGCGAGTTATCAAAAGTTAATTAAAGAGTTTCCAAATTCAAGTTTAGTTCCTTATGCAAAAAAGAGATTGGAAAAGTTGCAGGAAGATATTCAAAATAATAACTAAAATTATGATATAATCATATTCAATAAAAAATTAAAGGAAAAATATGACTAACAAAGTTTATGGTGTAGAATACACAGTAAAAAATAGCAAAGGAGAAGTTATTGATACAAATGTTGGACAAGCTCCTCTTGAATTTATTAGTGGAAAAAAACAGATGATTCCAGGATTTGAAAAAGCGGTTACAGAGATGAAAGTTGGTGAAGAGAAAGAGGTAGAAGTTCCTGCATCAGAGGCTTATGGAGAGTATAGAGATGATTTAACTCAAACTTTACCTATTGAACAATTTGAAGGAATTGAACTTCAAAAAGGGCAAACTCTTTATGGACAAGGACCAGATGGACAAACTATCGCAGTAATTGTAAAAGATTTTAATGATGAAGAAGTTACAATTGATTATAATCACCCATTAGCTGGACAAGATTTAACTTTTAATATTAAAGTATTATCACAAAGAGATGCAACACCTGATGAAGTATTAAGTGGGCAAGTTGCTTGTGAAAATGATGGACACAGCTGTGGTTGTGGAAGTTGTGGTTGTCATTAATTAATTCCCCTTGGGGGGATTAAGTAGAAATTTTTTCTCAAACTCTTCTATTGGAATTGGTGGTGAATAAATATATCCTTGTATATTTTCACATCCATTATTAAATACAAACTCTTTTTGTTTGTGTGTTTCTACACCTTCTGCTATTATTTCTAAGTGTAGATTTTTTGCTAGTGATATAATAGTTTTTGTAATGACAATATCATCTTTATCATTTGGTATATCTTTTATGAAGCCTCTATCTATTTTTAGTTTTGAAATTGGGAGTTTTTTTAAGTATGTAAGAGATGAATATCCAGTTCCAAAATCATCAATATTGATATTCACACCAAGTTGTTTTATTTTATTTAGAATAATAATAGATTTTTTAGGATTTTTCATTATTCCTTCTTCTGTAATTTCTAAATTTAGATTTTTTGGATTAAAATCATATTTTTCTAATAATTTAGCTAACTCTACATCTAATGATCCTTTTTCTATTTGATATATTGTTACATTACAAGATATAACTCCTGGATTAAAACCTTGTTTTTGCCATTTTTTATATTGGATTATACTATTTTCAATTACCCATAAATCTATTTTATCAATTATTCCAAATTCTATAGCAATTGGTAAAAATTTATCTGGTGTTAATAATCCTTTTTTAGGATGTTGCCATCTAATTAATACTTCCATTCCTGTTAAATTATTGTTTTTATCAATTTGAGGTTGAAAATATAGTCTAAATTCATCATTTTTTAGTGCTTTATGTATATCATGCACTATTGTAAGTTTATTATTTACTTCTTTTGTCATAGAAGTATTATAGAAATTGAATCTATCTTTTCCCTCTTTTTTTGATTTATACATAGCTATATCTGCATATTTTATTAAGGTATGCATATCTTTTGTATCATCAGGTGCTATACTAATTCCAATACTTGCTGATATATAGTAATATGAATTGTTAATAACCATAGGTTGTTTAATTTCATCTAAAATTCTTTGTGTAATTTCTATTACAATATCTTCATCTATATCTTCTAATAATATTACAAATTCATCTCCTCCAAATCTTGCTACAATATCACTTTCTCTTATATTTTCTTTTAGTCTTAAAGCTATATTTTGTAAAACTATATCTCCTATATCATGCCCTTTTGTATCATTTATTTCTTTGAAATGGTCTATATCTATAAATAAAACAGCAAGTTTAGTATTTTTTCTTTTTAGTTTTAATAAGGCTTCTTTTAGTTCTAATAAAAAATGTTCTCTATTATGTAAGTGTGTAAGATTATCAAAATT
>CAZBVR010000024.1:0-7139 GCA_964495415.1 uncultured Nautiliales bacterium | reverse complement strand
AAAAGCAGCAAAATTGGCTCTTGTTTTTAGTAATGAAGAGGAGGGAATAGTCGATTATACTCAAAGAAGGCATCTCTATATCAAAGAGAGGGCATTTGTAAATTATGTAACTTATAAAAGTATAAAGGTTAGAAGATGAGTTTTATATCTCAAGTAACAAACATAAATCAAAATATGCATATTCCAGCATATCTTTATGCAGAGCAGTTGGCGACGATGAAGTTTGCTGATGAGTTGTCTAAACTTAGAGCTGAGGAGAAGGAGTTAAAAGTGCCAAAAATTAAAGAACCGGAGAAGGTTACTGCTATTGATAACAATAACAGCAAAAGAGAGATAAAAGAGCAAGTTACTCATATAGATTTGAAAGGATGAAAGATGGATATTGAGAGGTTAAAAGATGCTTTATTTGGAAATAAAGAGAGAGTTTTAACGGCAATTGTTTTATTGGCTGTTTTGAGTTTGATATTGATTTTTAACAATTATTATCTGATTTGGGGAGTTTTAGGAGTTGTTTATCTTATTGGAATGTGGGAAAGTTTTAAACTATTTTCGATATTCAAAGATAGATATCTTTTATTAGGTATAGGGGTTGCAACTTGGCTTCTATTGTTAGCGGTTCCAAAGATAGAGGCTATTCTGTTTTTGCCTCTGCTTTTAGTTGTTTCCTATAAAGCCTATAAGTATGAGGAGATGAGAGGAGCTTTACCTTTTATCTATCCAACTATGCCGATGTTACTTTTTTTTGAGTTGTATAGAAGTTTTGGATTATTTGCGGTTGTTTGGTTGATTGTAATTGTTTCTTTAACTGATACATTTGCCTATTTTAGTGGAAAGTATTTTGGAAAGAGAAAATTTACTCCCACTTCTCCAAATAAAACTATTGAGGGAGTTATAGGGGGAGTTGTTGTTGGAACAATTATTGGTAGTCTATTTGGTTTATATTTTGTGGATATGAAACTCTCTTTTTCTATCTCACTATTGGCAAGTTTATTTAGTGTATTTGGAGACCTATTTGAAAGTTATCTAAAAAGAGAGGCTGGAGTTAAAGATAGCGGAGCAATTTTCCCGGGGCATGGGGGAGTTTTAGATAGATTAGATGGTTATCTTTTTGCTGTTGTTGTTCTTTATGGAGGATTGATTTTACAATGATTTTATTAGGTAGCACGGGAAGTATAGGAGTTAATGCCTTAAAAATTGCTAAGCAGTTCAATATAGATGTTGAGGTTTTAGTTGCAGGAAAAAACTATCAATTGTTAAATAAGCAGATAGAGGAGTTTAATCCAAAGTATGTTGTTGTTGAGAACAAAACTATTGCAGAAAAAGTAAATTTTGAGAATGTAAAATATGGTATAGATGAAATTTTAAAAGTTATAGAGATAGCAGAGAGTGAAATAGTTGTTAATGCAATTGTGGGAGAGGCTGGATTAAAACCCACTTTAAAAGTTATGGAAGTTGGAAAAAAGTTAGCCCTTGCCAATAAAGAGAGTTTAGTAATAGCGGGTAAATTTGTAGATAGAACTAAAATAACTCCAATTGATAGTGAGCATTATGGATTATGGTATCTTTTGAATGGAAGAGATGTTGAAAAAATGGTATTAACTGCAAGTGGTGGCGCTGTGAGAGATTATCCAATTGAGAAGTTAAAAGAGGCTACTTTAAAAGAGGTTTTAAAACATCCAAATTGGTCTATGGGAAGTAAAATCACGATAGATAGTGCTACAATGGTAAATAAACTTTTTGAACTTTTAGAAGCAAAATGGCTTTTTAACTGCTCCAATTTAGATGCTATTATTGAAACAAGTAGCACAATTCATTCATTTATAGATTTTGTGGATGGAAGCACAACGGCACATATCTCAAAAGCGGATATGAGATTACCAATAGCCTTTGCAATTTTAGGAGAGGTAAATACTCCTATTTTACCTCATATCGATTTTTCTAAAATAAACAGATTGGAGTTTAGAAATATAGATGTTAATAGATATCCAGTTTGGGAGATAAAGGAGTTGCTACTTTCCAATCCAGATTTGGGTGTAGTTGTTAATAGCATAAATGAACAGGCTATTCAAAAGTTTATGAATGGTAGAATAGATTTTATCGATATCTCAAAACTGATTATTAAATGGGTAGAAAAGTATCAAAATATAAAAATTGGTTCGATAGAGGATATTTTTGAAATTCAAGATGAATTAAAAAATGTTATAATATAGGAGATGTCATTTTCTTGTAATTTGAAAGGAGTTAGAGATGATCTATTCTATTAGAAAATATATTAGAAGCAAAAATAAGCCATTTTATCAAAATGGTTTAATTGAAAAATTGAATAGAGAGCATAAACATCTATTGGGAATGGTGCTTGCTATTGAGGAGTTTATTAAAACTGAAAAGGTAAAATTGATTAAAAAGATGTTAAAAAAGTTAAAAAAAGAGTTGGAACTTCATCTTCTATATGAAGATACAAATCTATATGAACATCTCTATTTGAGATATAAGTTTAGTCCAAATGTGAGAGAGGAGATATTAAATAAACATAATGAGATGAAGCAGATAGCAGAGATTGCCCAAGGATTTTTTCAAAAATATGCAAATTTGGAAAAAAAGATGATTGAGGAGTTTAATAAAGAGTTACAAACTATTAAAAGTGTGCTTTTAAAAAGAGTGGAGTTTGAAGAGGAGATTTTATATGAACTATATAACAAGAATTACTCTTCAGATATTGTGTTAGCTAAATTGAAATTGAATCAATAAGAGGAAAATAGTATGAAAAAAGTTTTATTTATGGGGACCCCAGATTATGCAAAAAAAATTTTGGAAAAGTTGATTGGTAGTTATGAAATTGTAGGAGTTTATACTCAGCCCGATAGACCTGTTGGTAGAAAAAGAGTTTTAACCGCTTCACCAGTAAAAGAGTTAGCTTCAAAATATGATTTAAAACTTTTTCAACCAGAAAATCTAAAAAATGAAACTGAAATAATAAAAAGTTTGAAACCAGATTTTATTGTAGTAGCTGCTTTTGGACAGATTTTGCCAAAAGAGATATTGGAAATCGCTCCCTCTATCAATTTGCATGCCTCTTTATTGCCAAAATATAGAGGAGCAAGTCCAATTCAATCTGTTATTTTAAATGGAGATAAATGGAGCGGAGTTACTGCGATGTTAATGGATGAGGGATTGGATACAGGAGATATTTTGGGATATCAATATGTTGAAGTTGGAGAGAAAAAAGCTCCACAACTTTTTGAAGAGTTGGCGGAAGTTGCTTCAACTTTAACTCCAATAGTTATTGATAATTTTGATAAAATTGTGCCACTAAAACAGAATAGTGCTTTATCAAGTTACTCTCCAAAAATTAAAAAGATAGATGGAAAGATAAATTTTGATGATAGTTTGGATATTTGGAGAAGATATAAGGCTTTTTATCATTGGCCACAAATTTGGACAGATAAATTTAAACTTATAAAGATAGGATTTTTGGAAAATAGTTCTTCTCATATGGAAAAGGGAAAAATTTTAGAGATAAAAGAGGATAGTGTGGTGGTAAGTTGCAGAAAAGGAACTATTGAGTTGTTTGAAGTTCAACCTCACTCTAAAAAGAGAATGAGTATATTGGATTATCTGAATGGAAAAGGATTAAAAGTTGGAGATAATTTACTTTAAGGAGATTGATTCTACTCAAAAATATCTTTTGAATAATCTAAAAGATAGTAGAGTAGTTTGGAGTGAAAAGCAGAATGCAGGAATAGGTAGTCGTGGAAATAGTTGGATTGGGGAAGAGGGTAATCTTTTTTTCTCTTTTTCTCTTTTTAAAAGTAGATTACCAGACGATTTGCCTCCTCAATCAATCTCTATCTATTTTATGTATCAATTGAAATTGTATCTTTCTAAATTAAATAGTAAGGTTCTATTTAAATGGCCTAATGACCTTTATCTGAATGGAGGAAAGGTTGGAGGAGCTCTTTCCACATTAAAAGATAACTTTGTTGTCGTTGGGATAGGGTTGAATACAAAACAGAGTTCTCAATTTCAAAAATTGGATATAGATGTAAATAATAAAAATTTATTGTTGGGTTATTTCGATTTTATTACTCCATTTAAAAAGTGGAAAGAGATTTTTCGATTATATCAGATAGATTTTGCAAAGTATCCTTTTTATGAAGATGCGAAGTTATACTCTGATGGAAGTATAGAGATAGATAGAAAAAGGAGATATGGATTAAGATGAGTGAAATAATCACAATTGCAAATCAAAAAGGAGGAGTTGGCAAAACCACAACAGCAGTAAATTTAGCCACTGCCTTAGCACTTTTTGATAAAAAAGTTTTGTTAGTTGATTTTGACTCAAAAGCAAATGCTACAAAATCGTTTGGCTTTTTTAGAGATGATTATAAATGGACAATCTATCATCTTTTGGTAGGAACAAAAGAGTTTGATGAGGTTATTTTAACAACTCTTATTGATAATTTAGAGTTAATTCCAGCGAATATGGAACTTATCTCTCTCGATAATTTGGATTTAAAAAAAGTTTTTCTTAATTTGAAAGATAGATATGATTTTATTATTATTGATACTCCTCCTAATTTAGGAAATTTTACTATTGAAGCTTTGAATGTTAGCGATAGTGTTATTATTCCTCTTCAAGCAGAATTTTTTTCATTAGAGGGATTGGAACCTCTTTTAAAAACTATTCAACTCGTCAAAAGGAGTAAAAATCCTAAATTATCAGTAAAGGGTATTTTACCAACTATGTTAAATATAAGAACTAACTTTGCTAAGCAGATTTTATCGGATATAGTGAGACATTTTAAAAAGCAACTATTTTATGAAACAAAAAATGGTCAAACTATCTATTTAGTTATTCCAAGAGATATAAAATTGGCGGAGGCTCCAAGTTTTGGAAAACCTATTTTTTTATATGATGTAAAAAGTAGAGGAGCAGTTGCTTATCAAAAATTAGCACTAATTATAAGTAAAAGTAATAATTAGTGTAAAAAGATGTTACCAAAAAGTAACTTTTTAGAAAAAATGTTAATTTTTTAATCAATTTATATAAAAAAAGTGAAAAAGTTTGATAAAATTTCATAAATCTATAAAGGAGTATAGATGTTAGATATTAAAGTAATTGTAATGCTTATTGAAGCAGGGATTTTCTTAGTAACATTAGTGTTGCTAAACAAATGGCTATTTGAACCTCTTGTTTCTTTTATGGAGCAGAGAGATCAAAAATTAGCAAAGGATAAAAAAGCTGTTTCAAGTAATGCAGATGAGGTAAAGAGGTATCAGGAAGAGATTGCATCTATTATCGAAAATGCAAAAGTAGAAGCAGCACAGATTAAAAGAAAGGCAGTTGAAGTTGCAAAGGCAGAAGCAAACTCTATTATTGAAAGTGAAATGAGAAAAGTTGAAATTGAAAAACAAGCTTTCAATAAAGAGTTGGAAGAGAAAAAAGATGAGTTGTTAAAAGCACTTGAAACAAATTCGTCTGAGTTAAAAGAGATGCTATCTACAAAATTAAAAGGAATAGCATGAAAAAGGTAATTTTGGTATTAGGAGTTTTAGTAGTTTCACTTTTTGCTAATGAGCATAGTGGAGCAGTATCTATTAGTGATACCGATTTTGTTCCAAGATTGATTAACTTTGTAATTTTTGCTGGTATTCTGTGGTATCTATTGGCAGATAAAGTAAAAGAGTTTTATTCTAACAGAAGTAAGGCTATCGCAACAGCATTTAGTCAAATTGAGGAGCAGTTAAAAAAATCGAGAGATGAAGTTGAAGTTCTTAAAGAAGAAGTTGAAATAGCAAAAGAGCAAGCTAAAGAGATTACAGCAGATGCAAAAAAAGAGGCTGAGGTAATTAAAGCCAAAATTATTGAAAATGCTAAGAATGAAGCTTCTTTTTTGAATAAACAACTTGAAGAGTATAAGCAGTATGAAGAAAGTAAAATGAAGAGAGAGGTTGTTGAAAACTATTTAAACAATCTTGTGAAAGATATTCATTTATCAAGTGAAGAAGTTGCAAACATTGTAACTAAAAAGGTAGGATAATGAGTATAAAAAAATATGTAAAAGCATTGGTTAAAACAACAACAAAAGAGCATCTTGAAGTTATCTATAAAGCAGTAGAGCCAATCGTTTCTATTGCTAAAAATAGAAAATATAGATTAATTATTCTTTCTCCAAATATCTCGAAAGAGGAGAAAGTTAAATTTATTGCAGAACTGTTAAATTTAGAAGATGAAAAAGTTCTTAATCTGTTGAAAACATTGGCAGAAAAGGGTAGATTAACAGAATTACCTAATTTCGTTAAATTGTTAAAAGATGTTATTGCAGATTTAACTGGCGATTATGTTGGTTATGTATATAGCAAGGAATCTCTAAGTGAGGTTAAATTAGCTGAAATAGAGGCTAAACTTTCTGAAAGGTTTAGTAAAAACATAAAACTTAAACAGAGACATTTTGAAAAAAATGGTATTCAAGTTTATGTTGATTCGTTGAATGTGGAAGTTGCGGTTTATGAAAATGATATAAAAGCAAAATTGATAAAAGATATTATTAGAGCAATCTAACTAAAAGGAGTTTTGAGTGGCTGGTTATGCTGAAATCACATCAATCATAGAAGAGAAGATTAAAAATTTTGACCTACAAGTGGATGTAGATGAGGTTGGAAAAGTAATTTATAGTGCAGACGGAATTGCAAAGGTTTATGGTCTTACAAATGTAATGGCCGGTGAAATGGTAGAGTTTGAAACAGGTGAAAAAGGGTTAGCACTTAACCTTGAAGCTGATAGTGTTGGTGTAGTTGTTCTTGGAAAAGGGAATGAAATTACCGAAGGAAGTTCAGTTAAAAGACTTGGAAAACTTTTAGAAGTTCCAGTTGGAGAAGCTCTTGTGGGAAGAGTTGTAAATGCACTTGGTGAGCCAATTGATGGAAAAGGTGAAATTCAAGCTACTGAATATAGATATGTAGAGGAAAAAGCACCTGGAATTATGGATAGAAAATCTGTTCATGAACCACTTCAAACAGGTATCAAAGCGATTGATGCACTTGTTCCAATCGGAAGAGGTCAAAGAGAGCTTATTATTGGAGATAGACAAACAGGTAAAACAACTGTGGCAATCGATACAATTATCAATCAAAAAGGA
>CAZBVR010000023.1:0-7229 GCA_964495415.1 uncultured Nautiliales bacterium | reverse complement strand
ATAAGTAAAATCAAGGAGTAGATAATGAATATATCAAGTATAATTGTTAAAGTGTTGCCTTCTAATTTTGAGGAGGTTGTGGTAGAGATAGAGAAGAGTGGAGTGGGTGAGATTTTTTTTAAAGAGAGAGATAAAGGGATTATAATTGTAGTAATTGAAGGGAAAAATGTAGAGGAGGAGATTGAAAAAGTTAGAGTTTTGGAAGCTCTTCCAAAAGTAATAAGTGCTGATATGCATATGAGTTATTGTGAAGAGGAGTTGCAAGAGATGCAAAAAGATATTGATTTTCAAAAAGCGGTTGAAGAGGTTAATAGCGACAAACCTATTGAGGAGATAAACTATTTTGGAAGTTTAAAAGGGAAATACTAATAAAATAATAGGATTTTTAATATGAAAATAGTGGTGGGGGTATGTTTTTTTTTCTCTTTTCTATTTGGACATTATGTTGATGGAAAATTGGATGAAGAGGATTTGCAATATATTAAAAATCATAAAGTTGTAAAGGTGTGTGTAAATCCAGATTGGGCTCCAATAGAGTTTAGAGAGAATAGGGTTCCAAAAGGGATAAGTATAGATATTTTAAAACTTATAAGTAAAAAGGTTGGCTTTAAGTTAAAATTTATAGATACAAAAAGTTGGGTTGAATCTCAACTTTTTTTAAAAGAGGGAGTTTGTGATATTACTCCTACGGCAATAAAAACAGA
Organism: uncultured Nautiliales bacterium; assembly: GCA_964495415.1. Taxonomy (GTDB): domain Bacteria; phylum Campylobacterota; class Campylobacteria; order Campylobacterales; family JAADDX01; genus CAZBVR01. Next base: position 6,525 of record CAZBVR010000023.1, on the reverse strand, counting down.
GAAAAGAGAGAAGTATGCTATCTTTACAAGGCCATATCTTAATTACGACTTGGCTATTATTACCCGTTATGATAAACCTTATATAACAAATTTAGAAGCGATTTTGGATAGAACTATTTCTCGTAAAAAGGGAAGTGGGCTTATAAGTAAGTTGAGAAAACTTTCTTCAAAAGTAAAAATAGTTGAAGCGAATAGTTTGTTAGAGATGTTTAAAATAGTAGATAATGGTGAGGTATATGCTACAATAGCAACATTACCAGTATTTGCTTATTACAAAAAAAAGTATCATTTTGATAATTTAAAGATAGCAGGTTTTTCAGGAATGAATTATCCATTGAGAATTATGGTAAATAAAAATTATCCAAAGTTACAGCATATTTTGGATTCTGAGTTAAAGTTTATTAAGCCAGAGGTTACTCAAAAAATTTATGAGAAATGGATTGTCAAAACAAAACCCACAATAGATTATCAAAAGTTGCTAACTTTGACTGCTATCATTTTATTGGGATTACTTTTTGCTATTTTGATAAGTTATTATCTTTATAAACAGAATAAAAAACTTAAATATCTATCTGAGGTAAAATCTCAATTTTTAGCAAATATCTCTCATGAGATTAAAACACCATTAAATGCAATTCTTGGTTTTATTACTATAATAGAAGAGGATAGTTCCAAATGTCTCAACTATATTCCAATTGTTGAGATTTCAGCTAAAAGTTTATTAAGTTTAATTAAGGATATTTTAAATTTTTCTAAATTGGAAAAAAGTGGTATAAAAGTGGAAAAACAGGAGTTTTGTAGAAGGGAATTATTGGGAGTAACTAAAATATATCAATTTGGAGCAGAGAAAAAAGGGATAACTTTTAAAGTTGAAACATTTAATCTTCCAGAAATTATGTTTGGAGATTTTAATAAAATAACTGATGTTATTATTCATCTTTTGGATAATGCTGTAAAATTCACTCCTCAAAATGGAAAGATAAAAGTAACATTTCAATTTTATAGAGGAAAATTGCTTTTTAAAGTAAAAGATAATGGTATTGGAATTGATAAAGCAAAGGAGGATAAAATTTTTGAGCCATTTGTGCAGTTGGATAATAGAGTGAATAAGGAGTATAAAGGGCTCGGAATAGGATTAGCAATTGCAAAAAAATTGGTTTCTTTTTTGGGAGGTGAATTAAAATATAAACCGGTAAAAGGTGGCGGTTCTGAATTTTGTTTTGAGATACCTATTGAAACAGAGGAGAGTAGTAAAAATTTTGAAGAAGATAGTGCTATTAAAAGATGTAAAAAGCAGGATTATCAAAACTCTAAACCTGAAAAGGTTCTTATTGTAGAGGATAATAAAGCTAATCAACTTTTTATGAAGGTTCTATTGAAAAAATTTAATGTAGATTTTGATGTGGCAGAGAATGGGAAAGAGGCTGTGGAGTTTTATAAAAAATATCATTATCCGTTGATTTTAATGGATATAAATATGCCAGTAATGGATGGATTTGAAGCTACAAAATTGATAAGAGAGTATGAAAAAAGAGAAAATCTCCCTGCTTCAAAAATTGTGGCTATTACGGCTACTTCAATTGATGAGTATAAAGATAGGTTTAGAGATATTGGGATAGATTGTATTATTCCTAAACCGGTAGATATTGAAAAGTTACAAGTTATATTTAGATAAACTATTTTTTTGATATAATTCTATTTAAAAAAGGGTTAAAATGAAAAAGTTGTTTTTAGTTTCGTTTTTTGTGATTAGTTTGTTTGGATTTGATTGGGCTGGAAAAGTTTATTGGAGTATGAATTATGAGGTTGCTAAAAAGTTATCTCAAAGAACAAATAAACCTATATTTGTTGATATCGCTCTTAGTCATTGCCCTCCTTGTAAGTATTTGGCTACTCATATGTATGTAGATGATAAAATTGCTTCATTTATAAATAAAAATTTTATCCCTGTTTTGATTATTGCGGATGAGGAAAATGTTCCTACGGAGGTAGCACAATATTTTAGTGGATATACTCCAAGTTTAATTATTATGAAAAATGGTAGAGAGATTTATCAATTTTCATTTGATAAAGAGTTTTTAAATAATAAATATAAATTTTTAGATTATCTTAAAAAAGGCTTGAAGTGAGAATAGTTTTTTCTCTTCTTTTTTCACTCTGTTTTTTATGGGCTACTCCTGCTTCGATTGATGAGGTTTATCACTCTAAATTTGTTCCAATAGATAATGGAGTGAAGTTTGAGTTGCAAATTGCACCCAAGGTTCATATTTATAAGAGTTCTATCAAGGTAAAGGTTAATAATAAACCGATTTCAATAAAGTTGCCTCCGGCTAAAAAAGATGCTTTTGGAGAGGAGATTTATCAAAATAGATTAGAACTTTTTATTCCTGTAAAATCGGGAAAAGTAGAGGTTACTTATCAAGGTTGTAGTGATGAGATGGTATGTTATGCTCCAAAAAAGGATAGTTACACTCTTTCTTCATCTCAAAATAGCAACAAGGTTGAAGAGGTTAAAAAGAGCAATTCCGAAGAGGAGAAAATAGTTTCTCTTTTTAAAGGCTCGCTATTAACAATTTTGGGCACATTTTTTCTATTTGGAGTTTTGTTAAGTTTAACTCCTTGTGTTTTTCCGATGATACCTATTCTTTCTGGATTGATTATTAGGTCATCTAAACATAGTTTTATAGTTTCCTTAATCTATGTTTTGAGTATGAGTGTTGCCTATACTATTGCCGGAGTTTTAGCGGGTCTTTTTGGAGCAAATTTGCAGATACTTTTTCAAAATCAATATGTAATAGTTCTGTTTAGTTTAATTTTTGTTTTTCTTGCTTTAAGTATGTTTGGTTTTTATGAGATAGGATTACCCGCTTCTATTCAAACTAAATTGAGTAAAAAGAGTGATGAAGCGGGGAGAAGCGGGGGAGTTTTAGGAATAGCCATAATGGGATTTTTATCTGCTTTGATTGTAGGTCCTTGTGTGGCTCCACCACTTGCCGGTGCTTTATTATATATTGGACAGAGTGGAGATGCTTTTTTAGGAGGAATGGCTCTGTTTGTTATGAGTATAGGAATGGGATTACCTCTGTTGATTATTGGGTTTGGAGCTAATAAAATAGTGCCAAGAGCTGGTGGTTGGATGATAGGAGTTAATAAAGTTTTTGGAGTAATAATGTTGGGAGTGGCTATCTATATGTTGAGTAGAGTGGTCCCTCAATATGTTACCACTATTTTGTGGGGAGTTTTGGCGATAGGAAGCGGGTTATATCTAAATCCATTTTCAAAAATGGATAATTATAAAGAGGTGCTTTTTAAAACTTTTGGATTTTTGTTAGTTGTTGTTGGAACGGCTTTTATTTTTAAAGTTGTTTTTTATAATGGTGAAAACAATTTCCAAAGAGTTAGTAGTGAATTGAAATGGAACTCTATTCAAAATGTTTCGGAGTTAAAAAGGGTGATAGATTCGGGAGATAATGTTTTGATAGATTTTACTGCTAAGTGGTGTGTTGCTTGTAAAGAGTATGAGGAGATAACTTTTCAAGATAGTGCAGTGAAAAGGGAGTTGAAAAAATTTAAACTTTATAAAGTGGATGTAACAGAGAATAGCAAAGAGGATATTGAGATGATGAGGTTATTTAAGATAGTAGGTCCTCCTGCTATCTTAGTGGTAAAAAATGGTAAAGTTGAGAAAATTGTGGGTTATAAAGAACCTACTGAGTTTTTAAAATCTATAAATAAGGAATAAAAAAATGAAAATGTGTGATTTATGTGGAAGTGATTTGAATGTAACAGATTATAAAGTGGCTCCAAAAGAGGATGTTGTGGCTTTATGTGAAAATTGTAAATCTCAAATTGAGAGCGGAAATTTAGATGAGAATCATTTTAATTGTTTAAATGACTCTATGTGGAGTGAGAATCCGGCTGTTAAAGTTTTGAGTTATAGATTGTTAAAAAAACTTGGAAGAAATGATTTGATTGATATGCTCTATTTAGATGAAGAGGAGCAGAGTTGGGCTGATTATGAAGAAGAGGTTTTAAAAGATAGTAATGGAACTATTCTGAAAGAGGGAGATAGTGTAACTGTTATTAAGGATTTAGATGTAAAGGGTGCTGGTAAAACTATTAAAAGAGGAACTACAATTAAAAACATTAGAATGTGTGATGTAGCGGGACATATTAGTTGTAGAGTTGATGGAATAGGTAGTGTTTATTTAAAAGCGGAGTTTTTGAAAAAAATTTAATAATGAAAAAGATATTGATTACTAATGATGATGGATTTGATGCCATTGGGTTAAAAAAGTTGATTGAAGCGGTTGAAGGATTGGGAGAGATTTTTGTAGTAGCTCCTGCTCTTCACAAGTCAGCGTGTGGTCATAGTTTAACTATCTCTAAACCCCTCTTTTTTGAGGGAGTAGATGATGATTTCTATAAAGTGGATGACGGAACTCCAACAGATTGTGTTTATCTTGCTTTAAATCATATTTTTGAAGAGTTGAAGCCTGATATTGTTTTGAGTGGTATCAATCACGGGGCAAATATGGGAGATGACCTTACATATTCTGGAACCGCGGGTGCAGTAATGGAAGCAGTGTTGCATGGAATTAGTGGCATAGCCTTTTCACAAGTTATGAAAACATATCATAAGCCTGATAATGAAATTGACTGGGAGCAAACTAAAAAATATGTAAGAGCAATTACTCAGAAGGTGTTAAAAGAGGACCCTTTTAAGGGAGAAAGAAAGTTTCTGAATGTAAATATACCGAATGATGAGATAAAAGGGATAAAAGTTACAAAACTTGGTTATAAGGATTATTCAAATGAGGCTTTTCTTCATCACGACCCAAGAGGAAGAGAATACTTTTGGATAGGTCTTCCCGCTCTTGAATTTGAGTATGAAGAGAATTCAGATTTAGGGGCTGTTAGTGATGGTTTTGTTTCAATAACTCCAATTAAAATGGATATGACAGATTATGGTGAAATTCCATATATAAAAGAGTGGTTGAGAGGCAAGAGATAGAGTTAATTGAGAATTTTCCCAATTAGTTGATTTTTCGCAAGTTGTGTAGGAACTACTTTGTATAAGTTACCTATCTCCAACTTTTCAGCTTCGTTTTCATTTATCAAAATATCTCCATCAACTTCTGGTGTCCATAATTTAGGTCTTACAGAGTAGAAAAGGTTATCCTCTGTTATCCCGTCTAAAAAGCATTCAATCTCTCTGTTTAGATATAGTTTTAACCGCTCTTTTGTTGTTTTATTTACAATTTTTTCAATCTCTTTGACTCTTTTTTCAATTGTTTCTGAATCTACCTTATCTTTTCTAAGGTATGCAGTTGTTCCCTCTTCATCGGAATAGGCGAATATATTTACTCTATCAAATTTATACTCTTTTAGAAAAGTTTTTAACTCCTCAAAATCCTCTTCCTCTTCACCGGGGTGACCTATAATTACTGAGGTTCTTACAAAACTAAATTTGTTTCTCATCATCTCCAATAACTCTTTTAACTTTTGAACACTGCTTCCTCTCTTCATAATTTTTAACATTTTAGAGGAGATGTGTTGTATTGGGATGTCAAAATAGTTTTGAACATTTTTTGAAGATAAAATTTTATTTACCAATCTTTTTGTTGTTGTAGAAGGATAGAGGTATAAAATCCTTACATTTATATCTTCTATTTTGTCAATCTCTTCAATTAGTTGTTCAAGCCCATTTCTCACTCCCTTGTCTCGCAAATAAGAGGAGCTATCTTGACTTGCTAATGAAAAGTCTTTATATCCTATCTCTTTTAACTTTTTTATCTCTTCAATTATATCCTCTATCTCTCTTGAATTTAGTTTTCCTTTAAAACTTGGAATGGCACAAAATGAGCATTTTTGATTACATCCCTCCGATAGTTTGACATAAGCGTGATAATTTGAGTTAGTTATTACTCTCTCCTCATTTTTGATTAGATACACTTTATCGCTAAATTGGGACCTTTTTTGTTTTACAAGTTCTGCTATTTTATCATAATCACCAACTCCCGTAAATATATCAACTTCTGGCAACTCTTTTGGAAGCTCTTTTTTGTATCGTTCAGATAAACATCCGGCTACTACTAAAATAGAATCCTCTTTTTTTGTTTCTATCATTTCAAGAATTGCTTCAATACTCTCCTCTTTTGCACTTTGAATAAATCCACAAGTGTTGATTATAATTAAATCTGCCTCCTCTGGATTGTTGCTTATCTCATATTCATTTTTTAGTTTAGATAACATAACCTCACTATCTACCAAATTTTTAACACATCCAAGAGAGATTAAATATAATTTTTTTTTCAATTCATTTCCTTTTTTTCTATTTCATAGCAAGGTAGGGCACCCCGATAATAATTGCAACTAACAAAGCCCCTCCAATTAACACTTTTAGCACAAAAGCAGTGCTAATTTCCATAGGCTCTTCTCTATCTTGCATCTTTTCTCCTATTCTACTGTTACAGATTTTGCTAAGTTTCTTGGCATATCTACATCATTTCCAAGTCTAATACT
>CAZBVR010000022.1:0-3200 GCA_964495415.1 uncultured Nautiliales bacterium | reverse complement strand
TTTTGTAAGTGTATTGTTTTGATTAAGATAAATTTCATAAGTTTCATTATTTTGAAAGTTTAGATTTGCAATATATGTTTTTATTTCATCAGACAGATTTTTTATTTTTGCTCCTATGATATAAGTATATCCATTATTTTCCAAATAGGTTAGATTATTTTTATTTAACATTCCCCTATCCGCAACTACTATTGGTTTATTATCTTTTGGTAATTTAAATCTATTTTGAAATTTTTGTAGATTTTCTTTTAATGTATGACCTTCAAACTTATTTCCTTCATATATGTCATAAGCTAAAGGATAACCTTGTATTGTAGTAAATAATCCAAGTTGTATTTGAGGTCGGTTTAATTTCCCTTCTTTACTAAATCCAATTTTTCTTAAATCATCTTCACTTTCACTTTCGAAGTATAATGTTGTTACATCATAAAAACATACAACTAATTCTCCTCCAACTTTTCTTAATGTGCTTTCATATACACATTTTTCAATTTGCTCTTTTAATTCTGTTTTATATAATCTATCTAAAAATCTATACACTACATTCTTATCAATCTCTTTATTCTTAAAATAAAACATATAATCTAAAAAATAAAGCTTACTACCTGGATATAATATTCTTGAAATCACTAAATTTTTAAATATCTCATATTTCCCTTTTAAAACCTCTTTTAACTCTTTACACCCTAACTCTTCAAACATCCTTCCAAATATCAATTCATCACCTATTGGAATTAATTCATCATTTGAAATTGATAAAAACTCTACCTCCTCTTCCTCCTCTTTTATTACATCAAATAAAGTAGGATATAACTTTTTTCTTATTGCTTCAACTCTTATTTTTGCTTGTTTTAAAAAAATTTCTAATTCTTTCTCATTCTTGGCACAACCAATAGTCTCTATTACTTTATAATCTCTATTTTTTCTATCTATTATTTGAATGCTAATACTTCCACTCTTATTTTTCTTTTTCCGAATATGTAAATACATACTTAAATTATAGCAAAAAAAAGCCCTATGGGACACACACTTTTTTAAGTTTTACATTTTAAAATCCCATAAAATCAACATTCTTTCCTTTTTTTAATCTCTGATTTTATGAAAATGAGAAAGTCAGGAAATATAGACCTTTTTAGAAAAAGAGAGAGTTGTTACAAAAAGGAGAACGGAAAAATTATCCAACATTTTCACTCTATTGAGGAATTAGAAGATAGCACCTCTATGAAGTTGGTAGATAAAAAAGATATCTACCTATATGGATATGAAGAGGCGGATAAAAATCTACTCATTTTTCAAAAATGATAATATTGTATTTAAAATAATTTTATCTGAATCCATACCACACCCTTTCGAAATATAGTCCGTTTGGGATTGCAAGATTGGTAGAGATAATTTTCTCTCTATTAAGTTGTTTTTTCAACTCCTCTATTGATAACTCCCCATCTGAAATATGCAAAAGAAAACTTACCATCATTCTAATTTGACTTCTTAAAAATCCATTTCCTACAAATTTAATTATAATATAGTTTTTCATTATAATGACATCTGTATGAAAAATTTCTCTAATATAGTTATTTACTTCTGAGCCTTTTTTACTAAAATACTCAAAATTATGAACTCCTTCAAAAAGTTTTATAGCCTCTTTTATTTTTTCTATATCAACTCTTTTTTTATAAAGTGAATAGTTAGAGTTAAAAGGGGTATATCTGTTTGTTATCAAATATCTATAACTTCTCTTTTTTGCTGAAAATCTTGAATGGAAACTGCTATCCACCTCTTTTATTTTTTTGATGTAGATATAGGGTTTTATTATGGAGTTTAAGGAATTTTGGAGCTTTTCTAAGTCGCTCCAATAGTGGGGTATCTCAAAATCAATACTTTGATTTAGTGCATGAACTCCACTATCAGTTCTTCCGGCATAATTGATTTTACTATCTATATTGATTTTTTGAAGTGCTAATTCGATACTATCTTGAATAGTTTTTCTATGTGGTTGTGTTTGGATACCTTGAAATCTACTTCCGTCATAACTTATAATTGCTTGAACTCTCAAAACTGCTTCACCTTTCTTTTCAGAGGTAGGGATATAATAAAAAAGATAGGAATGATTATAAAAATAGCAAATAGATTTTTATATAAGATAAATGTTGTTACATAGTAACTAATTGTTACTATTCCACTATAAAAGATAGAGTGGTTTTGTTGATATCTGTTGTGGAAAAATGATACAGGTGCCAAAAATAGATATCCGACTAATGGAAATAGGGCGATGATTAGATATCTGTTGCTCTTTTTTTTATATTTTCTTAGATATTCTCCTATTGAGTTAAAAGAGATATTTGTAAGTTCAATTTTTTGATTTATATTAAATTTTTCAAAACTTAAAATAGTGGTTTTTTCTCCCTTTTGATAAAGGTGTCCATTTTCCAAAGATAGGATAAAATAGTTTGCCTTTTTAAAAGTTTTTGCTTTTTGAGCGGTTATTAAAATCTCCTTTTTATTGTTATACATTACAATGTTTCTATATTTTTTTCCCTTTTTACTTTTGATAAATAGATTCCATTCTCCAAACTTTTGTCCTATTGCTGAGGGAGAGAAGTTAAATTGAGATTCAATTTTTTTGGCATTAAAAAAGTTTTTATATAAAATTTGACTTGTGGGAATAGAAAAAAAGGTTATTATTAAAAGGATAAATGAAGTTATTATTGCTATATAGAGAAAGGGTCTTAATATCCTTTTTGGTTCTATTCCAAGGGCTAAGATAGTTAAAAGTTCCGAGTTTTCAAATAGTTTTGCAATAGATACCGCAGAGCCTATAAACACAGATAGGGGTAAAGTATAAAATATGATTTCTGGCAAAGATAGAAAATAGAGATATAAAAACTCCCATAAGTTTATCTTTAAAACAGCAGTCATATTTGATATTGTTAATAGTAATACCATACTTGCTACAATAAAAAGTATAGCAAATAGGGGAAAAAATGTTGTGAAAAAGTTGTTTATCAGATATCTGTTTAATCTAAGCATACAAGATATTCCACAGATGTAGGAATTGTTTGTCAAACATCCACACTACAAAAAGACCAAGTGATAAAAATGGGATAAATGGTAGTTCTAAATCCTTTTTAGCAATTCTATTATAGATTGATGGAAAAATAGCAAAAACTGCTCCTAAAAAGATAGCCATTAAAGATAATTTA
>CAZBVR010000021.1:0-13310 GCA_964495415.1 uncultured Nautiliales bacterium | reverse complement strand
GCCTTTTGTTTTTAGAAGTTTATCTATTTGTCTTTGAAAAAACACCTCATTTATACCTCTAAATATCTCTTCATTAGCAAAAAATCTTCTAAATACTTCCCACTCTTTTATATCTTCATAATGTCTCTCAAGATATTTTTTTAGCCACATCTTATTTGGAAGAGATGAATTTTGTAATTCAAAAAACTCTTCATATCTTCTATAACCTAAAAATAACTCATCACTACCCTCTCCACTCATTACAACTTTTAGAGGAATTTTACTTGCTAAATGAAAAGCTGGAATATATGCACTATCAGCTATTGGCTCATCCATTGCATCTATTACTTTATCTATATTTTCAAAAAACTCTTTTTTATTCATACTAACTTCTGTGTGATTTGAAGAGATATTATTGGCTACTACTCTTGCCCATTTTCTCTCATCATAATTTTCATATCCATCATAACCAATAGAAAAAGTTTTTACCCCCTTTGGCATAAGAGAAGCTATCAAACTACTATCAATTCCTCCACTTAACAAACTTCCAATTTCTACTTTACTTTGCATTCTTTTTGAGATAGATTTTTTAAGTAATCTATCAACCTCATCTATTGCTTCATCTAAACTAATATCAATAATTTCTCTTTTAAAATCATAATATCTTTTTATCTCTCCATCATAATAACAACCGGCTGGTAACTTGTATATCCCTTCATATATAGTGTTTGGAGCAATACTTGAATTTAGATTTAAGTATTCTGCTAAGGCTTTTAGATTTATATTTGGAGTAGTATTTAAAAGTTTTAAAATGGCCTTTATCTCGCTACTAAAAATTCCATTTTTTGTAAAATAGAGAGGTTTTTTGCCAAAAATATCTCTAAATAGATACAACTTTTTATCATAAATTGCTATTGCAAACATTCCATCAAGTTTATTTACAAACTTAACCCCATACTTTTTATAAAGATAAAAAATCGCTTCTATCTCACTATCTGCAAACTCTTTATAGTTATAAATTTCTCCATTAAAAACAATTAAAACACCATCTCTACACAATGGCTGAGTATTATTATTTAGATTTTCTATTGCTAAATGGTTAAAACCAAACAGATAGTTATTAAATTCTACAATGTTACTATCATCATCTCCTCTATGCCTCATTAAATTTAAAGCTTCTTTAAATTTAATTTTATCTACATTATAAGCCCCAAGTATTGCACACAACTCTAAATCCTTTTCTCTTTAACTTTATAAACATAAACTAAAACCTCAATTACTGCTTTATAAAACTGCTCCGGTATTTCACTCTCCAACTCCACCTCTGCATAAAGTTGTCTTGCCAATGGCTTATTTTCAACAATCATTACATCATTCTCTCTGGCTATCTCCTTAATTCGTTGAGCCAAATGGTCTATTCCTTTGGCTATAACTCTTGGAGCCTTATCTTTTGTTCTATCATATCGAATAGCCACAGCATAATGAGTTGGGTTTGTAACGACTACATCGGCTTTTGGTATCTCTGCCATCATTCGTTGAGATGCCATTTTCATCTGAATCTGACGAATTTTAGCCTTAATCTCTGGATTACCCTCTGTGTTTTTCATCTCATCTTTAATCTCCTGTTTGCTCATTTTCAAAGATTTTTTATAACTATATCTCTGATAAGCAAAATCTATAACAGCAAAAACTAAAAAAATAGCAATCATAACCCACACTAAAATAACAACCTTTTCAACAATCCATTTAATTTGAGTAAAAAGGTCAAATAGTTCGAGTTTTGGTATCTCAACTAACCAACTATAAAAAAGATAAAAACCAACTCCAAAAGCGACAAAAACTTTTAGAGTTATCTTAACTCCCTCAAACAACTTTTTTAATGAAAAAAGGTTTTTCAGCCCTGAAATAGGATTTATTTTTGAAAGTTTTGGCTGGATTGTTTTAGTTGTAAATAGAAAACCAAATTGAGCAACATTTCCTAAAACTCCCGCTATCATTATTGCAATGGCAATAGGTGCCAATAAAATAAATATCTCTAAAACAGATTGGATAAAAAGAGAAATTATATCATTTACACTCCATTGATGCGAAAAAAAGGAGAAGTAGTAAAAATAAAACTGCTCCAATTTAAAAATCATATATTTCATATAAAACATAAGAACTACAACTCCTACCACCAAAGTAACTAAGGAGGAAACATCTTGACTTTTCGGAACATTCCCCTCTTTCCGAGCATCTTCCAACTTCTTGGGGGTGGGTTCCTCAGTCTTTTCCTGTTCGTCAGCCATCTTTTTTAATTACTTTACTATCTCATCTTCATTGAAAAATCTAAAAATGTCGCTTGGTGGATAATAGTTCCACTACTAACCGCATCTACTCCCAACTCTGCATACTCCTCAATTGTTTCAAGAGTTATATTTCCACTTGCTTCAATAAGGGTAGCAAATTTGTTAATATCTCTAAACTCTACAACCTTTTTAATGGTATCCCTATCCATATTATCACACATCACTATCTCAACTCCGCAATTCATAGCCTCTTTCGCCTGTTCAAAAGTTTCACACTCTATCTCAATTTTTGTAGTAAATGGAATCTTCTCTCTTGCAATTTTTACCGCCTCTGTAATAGAACTAAAAAGTGCTAAATGAGTATCTTTAAGCATCAAACAATCATCAAGTCCAAGTCTATGATTTGTAACACCTCCCACTTTTGCAGAGTATTTTTCAAACTCTCTCAATAGGGGTCTTGTTTTTCTTGTATCCAACACTTTAATTCTATTTTTAGCCTTTTTAACAAAAAGGTGAGCATTGGTCGCAATCCCACTACTATGCTGTAATAGATTTAAAATAGTTCTTTCACAACTTAATATATCTCTACTATCCCCCTCTATTTCGCAGATAATATCTCCCTTCTTAATTTTATCTCCGTCCCACTTCAAAAAATCAAACTGCACATCTGCAATCATCTCCAAAGCTTGGATATATTCAACTCCGCTTAAAATACCCCCCTCTTTTGCCACAATAAAAGCCTCTCCTATACTCCCAGCAATCAACTCTCTTGCTAAATCTCCTCTTCCAATATCCTCTTTTAAAACCTCTTTTAAAAACTCTACCTTTTTAAAAATCATACTATAACCTTTCCTTTTCCATCTTCTTTCACTTTATACATCTTTTCATCTGCTTTTTTAAGAAGATTTTTATAATTTTTTCCATCGGTTGGATAAATAACTGCCCCTATACTTGCTGAAACTTCATACTCTTTAAATCTTTCTTTAATTTTATTTTCTAACTCATTCAAAAGATGTTTTGCACACTTCTTATCACAATCTCTAATTGCTACAACAAACTCATCTCCTCCTATTCTTGCTATTAAATCTTTACCTTTTAAATTATTTCTCATAATTTTTGCAGTCATCATCAATATCTCATCCCCTTTGTCGTGTCCAAAGGTATCATTCACATATTTAAAATTATCTAAATCAATAAAAGCCAAACAAAAATGAGTATCATCTTGAAAAAACTTCTCAACCTCCCTTTCAAAGGCCTCTCTGTTATATAAATCTGTTAAAAGGTCGTGAGTAGCTTTATAGTTAGTCTCTGCTAACAATTTCTCTTTCAATTCAAAAAGATCATCAAATCGATTTGTTACCTCATCCAATATATTTAAAAGAAGTTGAATTTTTATACCTTCATCTTTCATCATTTTTCCTTTAATCCACAAACTAAACTTGTTTGATTATAAAATTTTAAACTATCAAATCTTTTATTCATACCTATCTCCCCAAAAGTAAAAAATCCAAAAATTGGAGCATTAAAAGACTCAGCATAAAGTTTCGTCTCCTCCTTCTGTTTATCTCCAAGAGAGTATTGTCTTGCAATACATGAAAAATTAAATCCCAACTCAATATGGCTTAATTCTCCTTTAATCTTCTCAGCCTCCTCTTTATCACTTTTTAACAACATCTCCTCAGTAGCAAATGAAAGTTTAATATGCTGGTCATTCTTTACCGGTCCAAAAAACTCTACATACTCTCCCTCTTTGAAATCTTTAAATGTTCTTACAACATCTACAATTCCATCAGTATCATTTAAAATAACAATTGGAGAATACCAAAGATTTTGAATTTTTCTATCGCTCATATTTTTTAACAATCTGTCAGCGATAAGGGAAGCATCTGTATATTCTGCAACATAAACTCTATTATCTTTTGCTAAATTTACTCTATAAACTGGTCCAATTGGTTGATATCCCAATGAAATTCCCTTTGCAAATTTTACATTTTTAAATGTGATAATCATAAATCCCTCTTTAATAATTTGATTATCTATATATTGATAGGTAACAACCTCATCTTTATCTAAATTCCCACTACTAATTCCTCCTATAAGAAAAACTCTATTTCCTTCTAAACTTGAATTTAATTTTTCTATATAAGTTGGCAACTTTTCAGATGCAGTAGATAAAACAACATGTAAATCATTTAAATCTTTTTTTAAATAACTAACACACTCTTCAACCTCTTCAAATCCATTTTGATAATAAGTTGAAATTTTTCCTTCATTTTCAAATTTAATAAATAGTGCCACAACCCCCTGAACCGTGTCTGCATTACAAAAAGCATCTATGGCATTAAAAGCTACATAATTGTTTGTTCTCAAAATTTTCTTAATTGAGTAGTGAATATCATTATAGGGATAATCGCTATCTATTGCAAATATGATAAAATCATATGTATCCATAAAAAAATCATTATGAAATTGTCGATAGATATCCTCCAACGCAAATTTTAAAATAGTGTTATCTGAGTGGTAAATTCTTGCTATCATTGTGCCATCCTTATTCAAATTTTAAAGTTGTTAAAATATCAACCTCGCTTGCCTTTTTTGCTGGGTATATTGAAGAGGCTATAATTATAACAACAGCTCCTATTATTATACTAAAAAAATCGACAAAACTTAAATCGGTTGGAATTTTAGTTGTTCCATAAACATCCGCCGGTAAAGAGATTATATCAAATGTGTTTAAAGCCCAAATAGCAACTCCTCCTACTGCAACTCCTGCTATTATACCAAAAACCCCTACAACTAATCCAAGTTTGAAAAAGATAGTTTTTATCTCTCTTTTAGTTGCTCCCAAACTCATCATTAAAGCAATCTCTTTTCTTCTATTCATAATCATCATTAAAAGAGAACCGATAATGTTCAAACTTGCTACAATAATAATCAAAAGTAAAACTAAAAACAAAGCTCTTTTTTCCATTTTTAAGGCTGAAAAAAAGTTACCATTCTGTTGCCACCATCCAACAATTCCAACTCCAAATGGCAACTCCTTTTTTAACTTTTCAATATCTTTAAACGGCTCTTTTGAGTAGATATGAACTCCTGTAAGAGCATCATTTCTCAAAATTTTCTTCAATCCATCTAATGAAATATAAGCAATACCTTTGTCATAAGCATTTAATCCCGAATGAAAATAGGAGATAATTTTAACTTTCTTCATTCTTGGAGCGATATCTAAACCATAAGGGTCTGAGGCTGAAAAGATAGCAATAATTTTGTCTCCAATATCAACTCCCATATCTGAAAGTAACCTTTGACCTATAACAATATCAAATTTTGATATCTTTTTTCCCTCTATTGCTTTTTTCAAAATAGGGTTAATTTTTTTCTCTTTTTCAAAATCAACTCCATACAAAATAACTCCATACATTTGAGAGCTTTTAAGAATAGCACTTGTTTGAATATAGGGAGAGAATTTCAATTGGGGATATTTTTTTTGAAGTTTATCTATAAGTTGAGGAGTAATAGCCCCATCTATTTTGGAATAAAGTGTTAAAGGATAATTCATTATAGTTAATTTTTTTTCAAACTCCTTATCCATTCCATTCATTATACTCATTGCTATAATTAAAACAGCAACCCCTGTCATTATTCCTAAAAAAAGCAAGAATAAAAGAGATAGAGATAAAAGGCTGAGTTTTATCAAATTTTAGATACTTTTTTACAATAAAAGAGACAAATTTTCTATTCACCTGCTAAAACTCCCTTTTTCGGACCACTCTTTCCACAACAATTTTTATACTTCTTACCGCTTCCACAAGGACAAGGGTCATTTCTTTTAGGTTTTTTACTATTTACAACAACCTCTTCCTGCTCTTTAAAAATCTCTCCAAACTCCTCATCTTGCTCCATCTGTTTATTAAACTCCTCAATAGCCTTTATCATCTCCTCCTCTGTAAGCCCCGTTTCTGGGTCTCTATATTGAGAAGGCTCCTCAAATTTAATCTGTAAAGAGTGGATAACTTTCATATACTCAACTCTAACCTTTTCAATCAACTCATTAAACAGATTAAATGATTCCTTTTTATACTCGACAAGTGGGTCTTTTTGATTGTAACCTCTTAAACCTATTCCTGTTTTTAAGATATCCATCTGATAAAGATGCTCTCTCCAATTTTCGTCCAATATCTGAATATATAAACTTCGCTCCGCTTCATCTCTTTGAGTTTTGTCAAGAATTGAGATTTTATCTTCATAAAATTTTTCCAATTTTTCAATTAAATACTCTTTTAATTTATGATACTCTTTTGGTAAAGAGTTAGTGTATAAGTGAAGAGTTGTATATTCAGCCACAACTCTAACAAGAGCTTCTAAATCATAATCCTCCTCTAAACTATCCTCATAAATTTCAGCTTTTGCCAATAGATATTCAACAAACTCCTCTCTATTCTCTTTAATTTTAGAAGAGATATCATAATTTTCATCCATTAAATCATTTCTAAATTTATAGATAACTTTTCTTTGCTCATTTGCAACATCATCATATTTCAAAATATGTTTTCTATTTTCAAAGTGCATAACTTCCACTTTTTTTTGAGCCTTTTCAATAGAACGAGTTACAATTTTACTCTCAATATGCTCACCTCTCTCTATACCCATTACATCCATCGCCTTTTTTATCTTCTCACTTCCAAAAATTCTTAAAAGATTATCTTCTAATGAAAGATAAAATTGACTCATTCCTGGGTCTCCCTGTCTTCCACCTCTACCTCTTAACTGATTATCAATTCTTCTACTTTCATGTCTTTCAGTTCCAATAATAGCCAATCCACCTAACTCTTTAACTCCCTCTCCCAACTTAATATCAACTCCTCTACCTGCCATATTTGTAGCGATAGTAATAGTCCCTTTCTCTCCCGCTTTTGCAATAATTTCAGCTTCTCTTTGGTGATTTTTAGCATTTAAGACATTATGAGGAAGTTTCTCTTTTTTTAACAAGCTATGTAAAATTTCACTCTTTTCAATACTCGCAGTCCCTACTAAAATAGGTTGTCCTGTTTTATGTATCTCTTTAATTCTTTCTAAAACAGCCTCAAACTTCTCCTCCTCAGTTTTAAAAATTAAATCGTTTAAATCTTTTCTAATAACCGGCTTATTTGTTGGAATTGAGATAACCTCCAATCCATAAATTTCAGCAAACTCTGTCGCTTCTGTTTGAGCAGTCCCTGTCATTCCGGCTAACTTTTCATATAATCTAAAATAGTTTTGATAAGTAATCTCTGCCAAGGTTTGAGACTCTTCCTGAATTTTTACCCCCTCTTTTGCTTCAAGTGCTTGGTGTAATCCCTCACTAAATCTTCTTCCCTCACTTATTCTTCCGGTAAATTCATCAATAATAAGCACTTCTCCGTCTCTCACAATATAATCAACATCTTTATGAAATAGATAATTGGCTTTTAAGGCTTGGTCTAAATGATGAGCTAAAATCGCATTTTCCGGAGTATAAAGATTATCTACTTCAAAAAGTTCCTCTGCCTTTTTAATCCCCTCCTCCGTCAAAAGAGCAGATTTATGCTTTTCGTCCAAAGTAAAATGTTTCTCTACCTCCAACTGCTTTGCAACTTTATCAGCCCTTTCGTAATTCTCCAAACTTCTATTTGCCGGTCCAGAGATAATAAGAGGAGTTCTTGCTTCATCAATTAAAATACTATCAACCTCATCCACTATTGCATAATAGTGTCCTCTCTGAACTTGCTCCTCTTTTCTATATGCCATATTATCTCTTAAATAATCAAAACCAAACTCATTATTTGTTCCATATGTTATGTCTGCTCCATAAGCCTCTTTTCTTTCCAACTCATTTTTTGAAGAGGTTACAACTCCAACACTAAAACCTAAAAACTCATAAAGAGGTCTCATTAAATTGGCATCTCTATCAGCCAAATAATCATTAACCGTAACAATATGAACCCCTTTTCCAACAATTGCATTCAACACAACCGGTAAAGTCGCTACCAATGTTTTTCCTTCTCCGGTTTTCATCTCTGCAATTCTACCCTCGTGCAAAACCATTCCACCAATCAACTGCACATCATAATGTCTCATATTTAAAACTCTTCTTCCAACCTCTCTTGTAATAGCAAACACATCATACAAAATTTTATTTAAAGCAGAATCTATATCCTCTCCATTCTCAATCTCTTTTAAAGCTGAACTTTTAAAACGAAAAAAACTCTCTCTTAACTCCTCATCACTCATCTCTTTATATTTGGGTTCCAATTTGTTAATCTCTTCAACCCGTTTTTTATATTTTTTCAGTTCCCTATCATTCTTAGTTCCAAAAATTTTTCCAAGTAAATTTAACATTACCCTACCTTATCTTTTAATTTATTTTTTGTTATAATATCAAAAAAAAGGAGTAAAATGAAACATATTCTATTGATATTAAGTTTTATTTTGACAAGTTTCGCATTTGAACTCAAATATAAAAGTTTTGAAGCTGAATTTAATCAGTCAGTAGAAAGTAACAAAAAAAAGTTGCATTATAATGGAAAGTTGTTTGTAAAAGGAGAGCTGATTTTTTGGCACTATATAAAACCGATAGAAAAAAAGATATGGATAACATTAGACAAAGTCTATATTTATGAGCCAGATTTGGAACAAGTTACAATTTATAAAAAGTCAAAGGAGAGCAACTTTTTTCAAATTATTAAAAACTCTCAAAAAGTGAAGGAAAATTTCTACTCATACAAAACAGCAGACAAAACTATCTATTTTGAAATTGAGGATAAAATGATTAAAAAAATCTATTTTAAAGATAAAATTGATAACTTAGTTAGAATAAATTTTTATAACATAGTTCCAAAAGAGTTAAATGTCTCGTTTTTTATGCCAAATTATCCGGACTATGTCGATGTTATTTATGGAAAATAGAGACTATTATTTTTCAAAAACAATTAAAACTATCAAGAGGAGGCTTTTTTAACTCCTCTTTTTTGCTTTATTTAATTTTTTCTGCTCGTTTGCAACTTTTCTCAATAGTTTTAATATCTAATTTGTTTTTAGCATACTTTTTCATACCGCACACTTTCTGAAAATAACCTTTTGCAGATATCATATTTTGCTCTTTGTATGCTATCTCTCCTAAATTTTCGCAACTATCGATATCATTTAACTCACAACCTCTATTATAATACTTTTTCGCCTTATCGGGATTTGGCTTTATACCTCCCATTCCTCTATAATACATAATAGCCGCATTACCACAAGCCCAACCATTTCCATTTTTACATTCATTTTCAAATGTTTTAAGAGCTTTGCTAAACTCTCCTTTTTGCAATAATTTCATACCTGGGTCATTACTCTCTCCGTGATTACCTGCACAAAGAAACGATACAACACCTACAACTAATAACAATTTTTTCATCTTTATCCTTTTCCAATTTTTTTTAATCGATTATAACTTCGCCTCTAATTTTGGTAGTGGCTATATTTGAAGATAAAATTTTAACTTTTACCTTTTCAAATAGTTGTAACTCTTTTTCTCCTCTACTCTCTTTCAGAAAAACTCTTGCCCCAACTATCTCATCTTCAATTTTAGCGATAGGAGGAGACTTTTTATCTACAATAACCGCTTCAACAATCTCTCCCTCTCTCTTTTTAGCCCATCTTGCAAATTTTCTATCATAAAAATCCCATTCAACTTTCATCGCTTCTCTTTCCAATTCACTTATTTTAACAACAAGAGCCTCTATATTTCTAAGAATAAATTTTTCAAACTTTTGATTATTATGAAGAATCGATTTTAAAAGCCGATGTAAAGTTAAATCTGAATATCTTCTAATTGGAGAGGTGAAATGAGTATATTTTTCAAATCCAAGAGCAAAATGACCACTATTTACAGCTTCATATTTTGCTTGCTGTTGAGTTTTAATAATCATCTTGTCAATATATCTTTTTAAACCCAACCCCTCTGCTTGTTTCTGAATCTCTTTAAAAGTTTTTACTATATTGTTTCTATCAACTTTAACATCTATTCCAAAAAATAGCAAATCATTTAATAACTCTTGAATATCTTTAACCTTAGGCTCATTATGAACTCTAAAAATACCGAAATCAATCATCTTTGCGGCAGCCTTATTGGCCAACAACATACAATCTTCAATTAAACTATGGCTTGGAGTCTCATCTTCTATTTTGACCTTTTTCAACTCTCCATTTTCATCAAGAGTCATTCTAATCTCATCACTCAAAAACTCCAATCCCTTTTTAATTCTACTCTTTTTTAGATGAGTTGTAATTTCATACAATGGAAATAACCACTCTAAAATAGTTTCATCAACCTCATCTTTTTCCCCTTTTCCCTCTAAAAAATTATCAATTGTTTCATAACTATATCTTCTTTTAGAGTTGATAATTCCCTCAACAAGTTCCTCCTCAATAACATTAAAACTTTTATCAAATTTAATTTTAAATATAAGAGCCAATCTATCCTCATTCTCTTTTAAAGAACAGATATTTTCACTCAACTCTCTTGGAAGCATAGGAATTGCCTTATGAGGAAAATAGATACTAAAACCTCTCTCCACCGCCTCTTTATCGATAGCCCCATTAAGATAAACATATTCGCTAACATCTGCAATAGCTACATATAAAACTCTATTTTCTCTGTCAAAATAGATAGCATCATCATGATCTTTCGCCGTTTCAGGGTCTATTGTGCAGAAAGGAAGATGAGTAAAATCTTCTCTCGCATATAAACTTTTATCTACATAATCTCCAAAACTTTGAGCCTCTTTAATTGCTTGTTTTGAAAACTCCTCTTTTTTATTGTAAAGAGCCAAAGAGATTTTTTCATCAACATTGGCATCATCTAAAACCCCCAATACCTCCTCTATCTCATAAGTATAAGCATCTATCTTAAAAACAGAGTTTAAAGGTAATTTTTTTAATTGCTTCTCTTTAACTCCCACGGCTATCTTTTGGTCAGTTTTTATATTTCTAACTACAAAATGGGCATTTTCAAAAGTTAAATACCCAACCAATGTATCAAACTGCTTCGCCAAAAGAACAACCACTTTCGCTTTTGGTCGGCCTCTACCTCTTCTAACTCTTTTCGCTATAACCAAATCACCCTTTTCAGCACCATTTAAATCCTCCGGCTCTATTAAAAGGTCTCTTTTTCCTGTGTGGGGAGTTAAAAATCCAACTCCTTTTGAGTTAATATCAACTCTTCCCACAAGATAATCTGAGCTTAATTTTAACTCTTTTTTACCTTTTAAAGCTTTAATTGAGATAAGATAATCTACTAACTTTCGATATGTTTTAGGAACATCTTTACGATAAATACCTTTTACTAATTGTGTGGCAAATTGTTTCATTTCACTATTTCTATCGCATCTTGAAGTGCTTCAAAATCTAAATTATATTTTTTAGCAATAGCCATTCCCTCTTCTATCTTTTTTTCATCAAAAGGTTTTAATAAATCTACAATTTTATAAGCCACTGCCAATGGTGCTGAATAACCGATATCTGATGCTTCATCAAGTTTATTAGCATATTTAATAGAATCAGCAAGTTCGGGAGCAAATTTCCAATGATTAAATATCTCTGCGGTTACATCAATTGTATCACTTCCAACATAATCTTTTTCTAACTTTTCTCTCTCTATTCCCTGTTTTAATTTAATTCTAAATTCATCTGCTAACCCCTCTGCAACTAAAACTGCTGAGATAACAATTGCTCCTATCTCAATTAAAAAAGATGCTGTTGATAAAACATCTAATCTATTTCTTCCCCTTTTATACCAATTAACAATTAAAGCATTCTGTTTCTGAGAAACTAATAAAAATTGCTCTTCGGATACTCCATAAGCCCCCAAATCTATTTTCATATTATTTCTAATTGCTGATGATATAGCAAATCCTTTCACAGTGCTCATACCAAACAGACTAACTGCTTGATCAACCGTTTTTATCTGTCTTGAAAATCCATATAAAGGAGAATTGGCAGCCTTTAAAAGATTGGCTGTTAGCATTGGGTCATCTTTTACAACCTTAATCAAATCTGCAATACTCCCATTTGGGTCTGATGTAATTCTCTGAATATCCATTATGCTTTTTGGTAATGGTGGCAAAGATTTTATCTTTTTTATAATTGACTCATTCATTTTATACTCCTTAAAAGTTTTTCAATTTTTTCATTTTTTCCATAATTATCAAGATAGATAATTAAAACCTTTTTAGCTTTTTCTTTATCTCCTAATTCTATCAAATTTTTAGCAAAAAAATACCAACTTTTATAATCCTCTGGATTTAATTTATTTACCTTTTTGCTCCAATCTAACGATTCCTTATATTTTTTCTCCTTAAAATAGAGTTCTACAACCTTTATCCCCTTTTCATAATTTGGAGAGTGCTTATATGCCTCAATTAAAGTCGTTAAATTTTCCTCTTTTGTTTTAATCAAAAAACGACTTTTTATTCTATTTACAGGTTTAACAACAATTTTATCCTTTTTTTTCTCCTCCTTACTATTTTCTTGATTCTCCTTTGTTACATCTATCTTTTCAGTAACAATGTTCTCCTCTTTTAACTTGTCAGTATTTTGAGATGACTTTTTATTCTCTTCCTTATCTTTTTTAGAATTTAAAATAGAGTTAATGTCTGGATAGATAGGATATAACACCAATTTTTTAACTTTAACCTCTACATCAGATTTTAACTCCTTTTTAAGTTCTACAACTCTATTTATTTCATTATTTGAAAGTTTTTTCTTCAACTCTTTCTGCTCTCTTTTTACTATCTCAACATCAGTTTCATTTTTTTTAAAACTTGAATATAAAATATAAAAAATTATAAATAAAACAACTATAAAAACACTCAATACCCCATATTCAATAAATTTTTTTTTATAATATAACTTTTCTAACTCCTCATACCTATGCAGCAACACCCTTTAAAACCATTTCTGACAAATCTTTATATTAATTTTTTAATTTAAAATTTTGCACCTTTTTAGGATATTTCTAATGAAAAAAATCAAGGATTTAAA
>CAZBVR010000020.1:0-9059 GCA_964495415.1 uncultured Nautiliales bacterium | reverse complement strand
GCTGAAATTGGCTAATTTTAAGTTGTTTGGAGTAGAAAAAGAGTTAGAAGAGATTGACGAAATTGATACTTTTGACGGAAGTATAGTTTATTGTTGTGATGATGAAAATGATGATATTATTGTAAGTAATCAATTTAAAATTGCAAATAAAATCAGAGGCGATAAAGTGTTAGTAGATGGAGTTGAAAAAAATGTTGTCTTGAATGAGGATTTAAAAGGGGTGTTTGGTATTATAGGAGAAAAAACAGATAAATATCCTTTTAAAAGGGTTGTGATAAGTTGAGACTGATTTCTCTTTTTTTTCTTCTTTTTAACTTTTTATATGGATTGAAAGTTGTAGTTGATACAACAGATAACTATTCAGTTTTGACTATTACAAATGAGAAAAAGTTTGAGTGTAAAAGGAGGAGTTCTAATACTATTTTGTGTAGCTTTTCACTTTTGCCATCCACTCCCGTATTTGAAACAGATACTCTATTTTTTCATTTAACTCCCTTTATCAGCAATCAAAAGTTTTTTTTGAAAATCGAAACTACTTCTCCCTATCTATTGAAGGGGTTTGAAAAAAATCTTTATGAGGGATATGAAAAGAGAGTTAAAGAGTTAAAAAGGGCGAAAAAGTGGGTTGTTATCTCATATAAAGGGAAAAAGGTTCCATTTTTAAGCAATAAAAAAATGAAGGGTTTGAAGTTTCCGTTAAAAGTTCAGAATGAGTTTTATCTAAAAGCGGTGGATATCGATTCCAATCCAATAGATGCGGATACAGAAACGGCGGATGTGGTAGAGTATTTTTTACTTTCAAAACTTTACAACAGAGGGACCTTATCGATAGATAAAATTGATGAGTTTTTGAGACTTTATCCAGATTCTCTTTTTGTTCCAGATGTTCTATTTTTAAAATTATCATTACTATTTGAAATGGGGGAGTATGAAAAGGTTATCTCTTTGGGAAATAGTTGGTTACAAAAATACTCTTTTAATGAAAATCTGCCGGATGTATTGCTTTTATTAGCGAGAAGCTATTCAAAAGAGGCACAAACAGAGGATGCTACATATATGTTTGAAAGGGTTTTAACTGAGTATGATAAAACAAAGTATGCTTATAAAGCGATGATATATTTGGCTGACCAACTTTTTGAAATGGGCGATACTAAAAGAGCATTTCAACTCTACAAACAGGCTTTACGAGAGACAAAGGATAGAGAGATAGCGATGTTATCGGCCTCACGACTTGGAGAAAGATATCTTGAAGAGAATAATGTTTCTCTCTCTTTAAACTATTATCAAAAGCTATTCAAAGCAGACAAAAACTATCTGTTGAGAGATAAGGAGCAGGCTTATCAACTAATAAAAGAGATATCGGCAAAAGGGGGATATAGTTTTGCAATAGAGTTGGGAGAGGAGTTGTTAAAAAGTTTAGACCAAAATGATGAGATTTATGAAGAGCTGATTTACAATTTGAGTTTATGGGCTTATAAATCTGGTGATTATGGGACTGCGAATAGATATATTGAACTGTATATTGATAAATTTCCATATGGAGATTATAGGGATAAGATAGACCAATTAAGAGATAAAGTTCTATTTGAATTGAATGATAATAATAAAAGTTTGATGCTTCAACGATATGTTGAAATAATGGAGAGATATAAGGGAACGGAGTTAGCTGATAAAGCTTTTAGAAAGAGAGTTTATCTACTTTATAAATTGAAAAGATATAGAAAGATTTTAGAGATGAATAGTTCTCGTGTCTCTGAAATTAACAGCACTATTTTAGAAGAGAGTGCCAAAAATGGAGTTATAGAGGATTTGAATAGAGGGAATTGTAAAGAAGCTATCTCCTATTATCATAAGTTTAAGATAAAGTTATCAAGAGAGTTTGATGAGAAACTATTTAATTGTGCTTATGAGGTAAAAGATTTCAATTTGGCATCTATTATTCCAAATAGATATCTATTAAGTAGTAATAAGAAGCAGTTGTTAAAATGGCTGATAAATAAGGAGAAGGTGTTTGAAGCAACTCACAACTACAAAAAAGTGGTTTTAATTATAGATGATATTTGCAATCTATTGAAAAAGGATTGTTATGAGTGGAGATATAAACAGTTTTTCGCCTACTACTATTTGGGAGATAGTAAAAGTTTTCTAAAAATTGCAAGCTCCTTTTTTAAAAAGAGAAATATCAAAAATATAGATATCTTTATGAAGGTTATAGAGTATGCTGTAAAAAATAGAAATACTCTTTTAATCTATACTTATGCTAAAAAGGTGTTAGAGTTGCAAAAATTTTATAAAAGTTATGTTTATTCTCCATATGTGGATTTTTTATTTGTAGATGCTTCAAAAAAGATGGGTAAAAAAGAGGAAGCTATAAAGGTTTTAAAGGAGTTGGTGAAATTAAAAGGAGTAGGGGAGGAGGATAAAGCGAGGGCATATTATCAATTAAGCTCTTTAACATCTGACAAAAGATATCTTTATAAATGTTTAGAATTGAAAAACTCTAAAACATGGAGACCTTTATGTAAAGATAGTTTAGAGGTGTTGGGAGAGTAGGTAATTAAAATGTAACTCCCACTCCAACATAGAGAGATGATTGATATCTTCTATTAAATTTTATTTCTCTATATCCAAGATAGATTTTCCCTCCTTTTAAAGGTTTAATTCCAAGTTCTGTTTTATATTTTAGGAAGCGAGTTGCATCTTCAAAACTCAGCACTTTTGGAGCATATGCTATCTCAAAATTAAAAAATAGTGGAGGGATTGAATTTAAAGGATAAAAGTTGTAACTATTAAATCCAAAACCGATAGGCAAGGCACTATTATCTTTTGTGGCAGAGTAATCTATAAATAGACTAAACTTTGCATTTCTAATAAATAAATTTGGGGATTTATTAGCAGTTGGAGATTTACCCTCTATCTCAACTCCTAAACTATAATAGTTTTTTTTACTTTCATTATCGTAATATAAAAAATCACCTCTTACTCTTGCTTTTGCTTTATTATGTTGTAAATTTTTAGGTTGTTTAGGCAGTTCAATAGTTGTATTTAACATTAAAGTTTCATTTGTTAATTCTATATTGAAATCGCTTCCCATTAAAAGAGTCGCACTTGTTAATAGAGTTAATAATCCGATTTTTTTCATTTTTCTATCCTTTTGCACAATTTATAAGCTTTTTTAACAAACTTTCTCTTCTTTTTACTCTCTTTTTTATAGTTTAAGTTAAACTTTTTTTTCAATTTTATACAATTATAATAATCGTGTGCCTCTCCAAGATAGATTTGGATAGGTTTAAACTTTTCATCAAAAGAGTATCTACACTTTTTTATTACAATTCTTGTTTTATGCAGTTCTTTATCACTCAGTTGCAAAAACTTCTTTTTACAAGCCTCTTGGCACTCTTTATAGGAAAAGTTTTTTTCTGTCTCTTTTATCTCTCTTTTATCTGGATTAAATTGATGCAGAAATTTTAACAATTTTTTTTCAGCTTTTTTTCTCTTTTTTATAAGATAGTTTTGCACTTTTTTGTTAGAGCACTTTTCCAATAAAACATCAGCATCTCTCACTGCTGAACTCAATTTTAAAACTTTTTTCAAGTTTTCATCAACCTTTCCAACTTTTTCAAGTTTTGCGAGTTCTCTTCTTGCTTCTACTCTTAATTTATGCAACTCTTCGCTATCTCTATGTTTGAAATAGAGTTTAATTAGTTTTTTTATCTTTTTCATTTTTGTTCTCCTTCTTTTTAGGTCTAAAAGCGATATCGCTTTCAATATAATCTCCTCCTATCAAATCGATTGCATAAGGAATAGCTGGGAACACGGCCTCTAAATTTTCTCTAATTGCTTTTGGGCTACCTGGAAGATTTAAGATAAAACTATTTTTTGCTACTCCCGCAGTTCCTCTCGCTAAAATAGAGGTTGGCACATATTTTAAACTATGCATTCTCATCAACTCCCCAAATCCCGGTAACTCTTTATCCAATACCTCTCTTGTGGCTTCTGGTGTAACATCTCTTGGAGCGGGACCTGTTCCGCCTGTTGTAATAATTAAAGCACATTTTTGTTCAATAAGTTCTTTTAATGTTGATACTATCTTTTCATATTCATCTGGAATAAGTTTATAGATAATTTCATATCTGTTTTTTATATTCTCTTTTAGATAGTTTTCTATCTCCTTTCCGCTCCTATCTTCGTAGATACCAGCACTTGCTCTATCACTCATTGTTAATATACCAATTTTCAACATCTTTATCCTTTCTTTTTTATGATATAATAATAGTTAGTATAACAAAAAAGTAGGAGAATTTATGAGATTTTTAGAGGAACTTAATCCTTCTCAATATGAAGCCGCTACTCATATTGATGGAAGTTTGTTAATTTTGGCAGGAGCTGGTAGTGGAAAGACAAAAACTTTAACTTCAAGATTGGCTTATCTTTTATCTTTGGGTATTGACCCTCAATCAACATTAACTTTGACTTTTACCAATAAGGCTGCGAATGAGATGAAGCAGAGAGCACTAAATTTGATTGAGGATAAGGTAATATCTCCCCCTCTTTTAACAACTTTTCACAAATTTGGCTTAATTTTCTTAAAAAGGAACATTCATCTACTTAATAGAGATTCAAACTTTGTAATTATTGATACAGATGACAAAAGAAGGATTATTAAGGGATTTTCAAAAGATTTAAATGTGAATAGTGTTGCAATGGCTATCTCCAGATATAAAAATAGTTTTTTAACTCCTAATCAACTTTTTCATTTAGCAGAAAATAGAGAGGAGCGAGAGAACTCTTTTATCTATCAGCAATATATCGATTATTTGAATAGAAACAATCTTGTGGATTTTGATGATTTGTTACTTTTAACTTTTACTATTTTAGACAAGTTTGATGATATTGCTATTGAGTATTCTCAAAGATATCAATATATTATGGTTGATGAGTATCAGGATACTAATGAGATACAATTTAAAATTTTAAGAAAATTAACCACAACTCATAATAATATCTGTGTAGTGGGAGATGATGACCAATCTATTTATGGATTTAGAGGAGCAGACATCAGAAACATATTGGAGTTTCACAAGTTGTTTGATGCCAAAATTATCAGATTGGAGGAGAATTACCGCTCAACTCCTCAAATTTTAGAAGTTGCCAATAAACTAATCTCTTTTAATAAGCAAAGACATCAAAAGGTATTAAAACCTATGTTAAAAGGTAACAAAGAGGTAGAAGTGATAGGGGCTTATAATGAGCGAAGTGAAAGTGATATTGTAGCGGAGAGAATATCTAAATTGATAAAAAGCGGAGTTTCTCCAAATTCTATTGCTGTTTTATACAGAATAAACTCTTTGAGTAGAGCAATTGAAGATGGGTTAAGATATAGAGGAATAAATTATCGTTTAATTGGTGGAATTAAGTTTTATGAAAGAGAGGAGATTAAGGATATTATCTCCTATTTGAGACTAATTCTCAATCCAAATGATGACCACTCTTTTAAAAGGGTTGTAAATAAGCCAAGAAGGGGAGTTGGTAAGGTTACATTAGAGAAGTTGGAAGAGATGAAGGGCGAGTTATCTTTTATGCAATTGTTGGATAGAGAATTATCATTTTTAGGAAGTAAAAAAGCGATAAAGGCTTTAAAAGAGTTTAGAGAGATTATTTTTTACTTTTCAACCCTTTCTGTAAAGGAGTTGGTTGGAGAGTTGGATAGGTTGATGTTAAAACAATTTTATAAAGATAACGAAAAGGTGCAAAATTTAGAGGAGTTTATCTCTTTATTGGAGGAGTTTGCTGATAAGGGATATAAACTTGAAGAGATTTTGAATGAGCTGAGTTTAGAGAATGAAAAACAGAATGTAAAAGTGGATGAAGCGGTTAGTTTGATGAGTGTTCATGCGAGCAAGGGATTGGAGTTTGATTATCTGTTTGTTATTGGAATGGTTGAGGGGTTGTTTCCTTTAAGAGATGCAGATATTGAGGAGGAGAGAAGGTTAGCATATGTGGCTGTTACAAGAGCCAAAAGGGAGTTAGTTTTGAGTTATATCAAAACTCGATTTAATAGAGATAGTGAGCCTTTGCAAGTTAGTAGATTTTTAACAGAGATGGGATTGATTAAAAATAGAGGGGGATTTGTGAAAATAGAGGGAGATAAAAGAACTCAAAAAAATAGATTGGTAAAACACCCAGTTTTTGGAATTGGAAAGGTTATAGGAAGTTGTAAAGTTAGAAATGGGTTAAAATTGAAAATAGATTTTGGGGGAGATGTTAGAGAGATTTTAGATAGTTATGTGAAGGATATATAGATGAATAGATTATTTGTTGTAAAAAAACCTCTTTTTATCTCTTCAAACAACTTTTTAAACAGAGTAAAAAGGAGATATGGAGTTAAAAAGGGTGGATTTTCAGGAACTTTGGACCCATTTGCAAAAGGAACTTTAATTGTAGCTTTTGGACAATATACAAAACTATTCAATTATCTAAAAAAAACTCCAAAAGTTTATAGAGCAACTATCTTTTTGGGAGCAGATAGTGAAACTATGGATATTGAAAAGATATCAAAAGTTACACCTTTAAATCGTTTTGATAACTCTCAAATTGAGGAGGTAGTTGAAAGTTTTAAGGGAAAAATTAAACAGATTCCACCAAAATATAGTGCAAAAAAAATTGATGGGGTAAGAGCCTACAAATTGGCAAGAGATAATTTAGATATTGAGATGAAAGAGATAGAGGTTGAGGTGTATGATATTAGAGTAACTAATTACTCTCACCCCTTTTTGAGTATTGAAGCTGAGGTAAGCGAGGGAACATATATCCGCTCATTGGGAGTTGATATTGCTCACAAATTGGGAGTGGATGGAGCCTTGACCTATTTAGAAAGGGTAAGAGAGGGAGAATTTATTTATGAAAATGAAAAAAGTTTAAATCCATTAAATTATCTAAATGTAGAGAAAAATTTTTATCTTGGTGATACTCAAAATCTTTCTCTTGGGAGAAAATTAAAAAAAGAGGAGTTTAAAAATCAAAATAGCGGTAAATATGTTGTTGAATTTGAAAACTATTTTGCTATTATAGAGATTGAAAAGAGTGGAAAAGTCAATTATCTTTTAAATAGGATTAAAAAATGCTTGTAATTTCAAGAAGAGTTGGTGAAGAGTTAAAAATAGGAGAAGATATCTATATAAAAATTATCGATATAGATAAAAATCAAGTTAAGATAGGTCTCGAAGCTCCAAAAGAGATAACAATTTTAAGAATGGAATTGGTAAAGGAGATAACTAAACAGAATAGATTATCTTTGAATCAAGCGGATGAAACAATTATCCATTCTTTGAGTAAAATTATTAAAGGTAAAAAATGAAAAGAAAGAGTTATGCAAAGGTAAATCTTTTTTTAAAAATTGAGGGTTACAAAGATGGTTATCATCAATTAAATTCAAGATTTATGAAGGTAAAAAACCTATATGATGAAATAGAGTTTAGAGAGGGGACTTTTAATATAATTGGAGAGTTTAATTGTGCAGTTAGAGACAACACTATCTTCAAAGCTTATCACAAGTTGATAACTACCTATCCGGAAATTAGAGACTATTTTATTGATAAGCAGATTGTGGTAACTAAAAGAATACCAGAGATGGCCGGACTTGGAGGTGGAAGCAGTAATGCGGCCACTTTTTTAAAAATGGTAAATGAGGATAGTGGATTAAATTTGAGTTTGGAGGAGTTAGCAAAAATTGGAGCGGAGATAGGAAGCGATGTTCCATTTTTTATATATGATTATGATGTTGCGAATGTGTATGGACGAGGAGAGATTATAGAGAGATATGATGAGGAACCTCTTAATGTAGAAATTGAAGTGCCTCCTATTGAATGCTCAACTGCAAAGGTTTTCCAACTTTATAGAGAAAGATATTTTAACCCACAAAAGTGTGAATTTGATAAGATACCTACAAGAGAGTTGTTACAAAATTACAAAGCAGAGGAGTTGAATGATTTGTTAAGACCAGCTCTTGCTCTGTGTGATAATCTTTTTAAATATAGAGATTTTGGATATTTTAGCGGAAGTGGAAGTGCCTTTTTTAGAGTGAGGGGGAGGGGGTGGATAGGTCTAAAATAGACGAAAACCCTTTCTTTTGTTGAAAGTGATTATACCAATTCTCATATATTCATAGCCTTTATAATATAATTATAAGAAACCAAAGATTTTATTTTTTCATTTGTATATGAAAATAAAATTTCATTAACTTTTTTCTCTAATTCCTCTATTGTTTTAAATATTTTATTTTTTAAAAATTTCTTTATATCCTCGAATCTTCTCTCTTGTGGATTTAACTCTGGTGAATATGGAGGGATATATTCAATTTTTATATTTTTGGGAATTTTAAGTTGTTTAGATTTATGAAAACTAGCATTATCCATTATTAAAACTATTTTATCTTTTTTAAATTTTTCACTTAATTGTTTTAAATACTCATTAAAACAAACAGTGTCTAAATGCGATATATACATTGAAAAATCTTCTCCACTCTTTATGTCTGTTGCCTGATATAGATAAAAATATTTATATTTTTGTTGAGATGGTATTATTGGTTTTACTCCTCTTGCTGTCCATTTCCTTCCTACATCTGTTATTAGTCCAAATCTACTCTCATCATAAAACATTATTCTTGCATTTGGGTTATTCTTTACTATCTCTTTAATTTTCTTCTCTTTAAATTCTTTTACTTTTTTCTCATCTTTATTGATATTTGAAGGTCTGCCCTTTTTTTTTAATACCTAATTTCTTGCACCAATAACTTATTGTTTTTATTGATAACTCTTTGTTAAATTCCTTTTTTATCCATTCTTGCATTGATTTTAAACTATCAAACCCTTCTTTTGTTTTCTCTTTAAACTTCTCAAATTCTTCTTTATTTAATCTTGGTATTCTTCCTTTATAGTTAAGTTTTAAATTCTCTATTCCTCCTTTCCTATATAGCCCCCAATATTTCTTTACTGATTGTATGCTTATTTCCATCCTTTCACTTATATCTTTTAATTGAACATTTGGGGTCTTTTTTAATA
>CAZBVR010000019.1:0-4853 GCA_964495415.1 uncultured Nautiliales bacterium | reverse complement strand
ACAAGGACATACAGAATTATATAGAGGAAATGAGTATGTAGTAGAATACTTGCCAAAAATTAAAATTGAAATTGTAGTAAATGATGAATTTGTAGATAAAGCAGTAGAAGCAATAATAAAAGGTGCAAAAACTGGAAAAATCGGTGATGGTAAAATTTTTGTTTTGCCGGTAGAGGATGTTATTAGAATTAGAACAGGTGAAAAAGGAAGCGAAGCGGTTTAGACCGCTCCTTCAACTTTAAAATTAAAAACTATCTTCTAAGCCCCTCAACTAAATCGTATATATCTCTTACAAGAGTTGAAACATTTCGTTGCTCTTTTTTTGGTAGATTTTTAAACTTATCTCTATTATCCTCTAAAAACTCAAAAATCTGTTCCAATTTAGAATCTAAGTTTTCAAAAGTTATTTCATCATTAGAGTTACTGTTTTCTATATTTTCCTCTTTGTTTTCTTGTTCTTCAACTTTTTGCTCCTCTTCTACTTCCTCCTTATCATCTGTTTGAGAACTCTCCTTCTCTGTCTCTTCAACTACCTCATCTATCTCCTTAACGATATTCTCTAAGTTATTATCTAACTCCTCTACCATTGTTTCAGTTACACTCTCAATTTTTCTATTTCTTGCTCTCTCCACTTGATATTTTTTGATAAGTTGAATAATATCCATTACAGAATTCAAACCTTTAAGATGCTTACAAATCTTCTCTTCCAATGATAAAGGTAAAGTTCTCAAAGTTGATTCCGGTATTCTTTCAGTAATATCTATACCCACATTTTTTAATGTTTTTTTGATTTTAGTTATCTTTTCACCTTTTATTCTATATGACAAAACAAGATATCTAACTGCTATCAAATGTTTATAATAGTTTTTTCTCATCATATAGTGATAAAATTTCAACAACTTATCCAAATTCGAACTTTTATAGTTAATTACCTTTTCCAATACCTCGATTTTTGAGCATATATCAATATATTTGTTATCGAAACTTAACTCATCTAAAAAGAATTCAAACAATTTGCTATCTTTTTGATTTAAATTCTCTGATTCTTGAATTTTAGAAACAATATGTTTTACCAACTGCTCCTTTTTCTCAGTTTCATTTTTAAAGTTTCTAATCATATTGATAATATCTGAGATATATTTATCTCTATCTTCAAACCCTTTATCAATAAGATATTTTCCAAGTTTTACACTCATATTTTCATCATAATTTTGTAACATCTTATCAAATGGTAAAATATCAAACTCTCCCGTTTTATCAATATGGAAAAGAAGAGGTCTAATATATTCATCTTTAATTTCAGCACCATTTTTAATTAGAGAAATAACTTTATCATATTCGCTATTAAACATTAAACAATCTATATCCTCTGGATTTAATTTTAAGTTGATTTGACAGAAAAGAGCTTTTTCCTCTTTTGGAAGATTTTTATTTATTCTAAATAGTTTCATAACATAATCGCTATTTTTATCCTTATAAAATCTAATCAATTCAATTAACTCTCTATCTCCCAAATAACCTTTATGATATAACTCTTTAATAAAATCTATATCTATCTGCTTACTTTTAAGGATAGATAGGATAATTTTTACTAAAACAGGCTCTTTTGTTATATTTTCATCAATAATAAACTCTAACAACTCCTCATACTCTTTATTACACCATTTAAGCACTATATCAGTCTTAATTTTAATTCCATATCCAACGGCTCTAAATCTGTCTCTATTCTCTTTAATAAAACTACAACTATCAATTTCGAAAAGATTATGATAAAGATTGTTAAACACTCTTTTAAGCACTCTTTTAATAAACCCTTGCGATAACTCTTTTGTTTGTTCAGAAAGAGCAATAGCCTCCAATATAGATTTAGCACTTTTCAGATACTCTTTTTCAAAATCTCGCTTCAATCCTTTATAAAGTCTTTTATAAACCTTACTTAGTTTTTTATTTTTAGATAAGATATTATCTATCTCATTTAAAAAATCTTCCTGTTCAATTTTATCCTTCGACTCTAAATATCTATCAAAAAACTCTTTTAATCTATTTACAATAAGAGTTCTTGTTTTTTTCAATGTTAAATCCTCTTTACTTCCATCTAACAAACTAAGTAAAATTCTCTCCCCTCTCTCATCTCCATTTTTTTCATACTGCTCCAACTCTTTGTTAGTTATCTCTTTATATCTCTCTACCAATTCATCTATTTTATCTATCTTTTTCCAAAACTTCTCATAACTCTCCTCAGAATCAACAATATAGAGCCTTTCTCTTGGTCTTGTTACTGCAACATAAAGATTATTAAAATAGTATTCATAAGGAAGTTGTTTTTCCTTATTATCAAACCCATTTTTTAGATAGTTTTCTATATCATCAAACTTAAATCTATCTAAAAAGTAATCTCCAAATCTGTATAAAACAATAATATCAAACTCTCTACCTTTTACCTTAATTGAAGTATTGTAATCCTTCTTTTGGAAACTATATATATTATTCAAAATAGTATCATCTTTCAAAACCCCATCATATAGCTGATCTTTTATAATATCTAATGGCAAAATCATATCATACTTATCATTCTCATCTTTTAAAAACTTTTTAATATTTTTGTTTGTTATATCAAAGAAAAAGACTCTTCTTTCAGAATTTGAAAACCAACTTTTTTGCAACTTTATCTTAGTCCCTTTTTTTGCATCAAATAGAACAGTTCTTGACAATTGTATTGTGTTAGAATACTTAATAATACTTTTAGATGAGCGATAATTATACTCCAACTCCTCGTCATTAGGCTCAATTTTTTTACCTGTCTTATTTTCAAAACTTTTATAAACATCCGCTCTTAAAGTTTTAAAACTAAACCCTGTTGGATTAAGAGTTTGAAAAGGGTCACCTGCAAAAACAATAGGTATATCTTGAATGTTATCAACTTTTACTCTGTCATCTAAAAAGATATTTAGATTTAAAATTAGGTCAAACTCCAATTTTGTGAAATCTTGTGCCTCATCACAAAAGATAATAGAATATTTTTTATCAAAACTATTCTGTTTAAATATCTCCATCACTAAATCTAAATCATCATATAAATTGTTATCTTTTAGATATTTTTTATAGATAGGGTATATCTTCTCTTCAATAATCTCAAAACTTTCTTTCTGTATAGTTTGCTCATCTTCTGGCAATTTCAGATAATCCTCTAAACTAAACTCATCTATTTGTCCATCAACGATTTTTGCTTTTCCTTTAATGAAACTTCTAATCACATACCAAACAAGTTCCGGAGTTAATTTTCTAACTTTTGGAGAGTTATTTTTTACAATTTTATCTTGTAAGAAATATTGAATTTGAGAAAAATCTATTCTCTTTTTACCTTCAAATGGATTTTCTTTTCCATTGGCTTTCAAAAGTTCTATTAAGAAACTATCCCCCTCCTCTACATCAAAACTTTTAAAAAAGTTTTCAATAGTTCTTGTGATAGCCTCTCTTTCTGTTGTTGGAAACTTCTCTTTTAGATGTTGTTTTGCTAAAATTATATTAACAACCTTTTCTAAAGCTTTCTCTTTTAAAGATTCATTATAAGTTAAATAGAGAGGTGGATATTTGTCATCATTATGAGTAACAAATTCAGTTATATAGTGAGCAAAGAGATATTGTAAAATTGTAGATTTTCCACTACCTGCTCTTCCATTTATAAAAAATGGAAATCTATTGTTTGGCTCCTCTAAAATATTTTTAAGAATGTTCTCTTCCTCTGGAGAAAGAGCTATATTTCCATCGCTATTTTTTACAATAAACTCTATCCAATCATCCTTTTGAGAATCAATAAATATATCCAATGGATACGATTTTTTGCTATGTTTTAGAATCCAATTATCGCTATTTTCTACTTTTAAAGTTGGAGTTAATAACTCTTTGCTAATATCTATCAAAAAGATATACTCAGGTCCAACAGCAAAATAGATTTTAAATTGACCATCTACATAATAGATATTATCATTAACCTTTTTTATCTCTTCTCTATCTCCTTCAAAATAATGAATAGCTATCTTCTCAATCAAACTAAAAACAATATCAATATCAACTTCATTTAAATCTTCAAGTTTTTCAGAAAACTCAAAACTCTCAAATACAACAATATCCTCATCTTTTTTCATCACAAAATCTAAAATATATTTATAATCACTAATGTCTATACTATCATCCTCCTCTTCAAATGAGTAATTATCAATAAACTCTACAATATCAGCCTCCATAGCCTTTAACTTTTTGTGATAGTTATTATCATCATCTCTTTTCAAGATAAAATCAACAAAACAGCAAACATCATCTTTAAAATAAACAACAACTCTATATTCATTCCTTACAAATCTATCAAAGTTTGGGTCTCTTTTTTGGTCTATCTCAAACCCATGCAACAGAGACTTTAAATCCTCTTTTATAACTGCATCTTCAATTATCTTCTGTTTTTCTTGGATAAATTTATCTATTTTAGAGAGAGAATATTGGTCCTTTTTAGCAACCTCTTTTTTACTATCTAAAAACTTTTTATACTCAATAATTCGCATCTACAACTCCTTTTTAAATTTTGATTTTTATAATAATATCAAAAAATGGGAAAAATAATCTACTTTTTAAAAACTCTTTTTGATATAATATAGCAAATTTTTCAACTTTAAAATAAGGATAGAGGTATGGATTTATTAAGTTTTAGAGATAATTGTGGATTTGGATTACTTGCAAGTATAGACAATACTCCAAGTCACAAAAATGTAGAAGATGCTATAACGGCACTTGAAAGGATGATGCATAGAGGTGCAATAGCCGCAGATGGTAAAAGTGGAGATGGAAGTGGATTACTATTT
>CAZBVR010000018.1:0-5384 GCA_964495415.1 uncultured Nautiliales bacterium | reverse complement strand
CATACAGCTTCAATAAATGGTAAAATAAATGAGGAGATAAAGAACTGCCAATTGATACTATTTTGTTTTGGAAATAAACTTCCAAATGGAAAAATTACCGCAGCAAGACCAAGAAGTATAAGTGTAACAGAGTATAAAGATAAGTTTGAGATATCATTTTTAGAAGCTCCGGCTCTAATTGCAAATGAGGTTATGGAAAATTGGGTAAAAGAGTTGAAAGAAAAAATTTAAGGATAATAACTTCACTCCTTTTAACAATAGGATTATCAGCACCGCTGTTGGGAGATGAAACTCCCAACTCTCCAATAGTAAAAATTGATTCAAGTTACCGAATAACTTATGATTATCTATCTCTTCCAGAAAATGAAAAATTAGGGCTTTTAGGAACAGATATAATTTTTGGAAAAGATAACTATATGGGAGTTGGAATATATAGTGCAATTGTTGGAAAAAGAGGGGGATTTTTTGTTGGAGGAGTGGAGTTTGGAAAAAGAACTCAAATAGAAGATAAGTTTTCAGTAGATATTGGAATGTTTGTTGGCGGAGGTGGTGGAGGTTCAGCCCCGCAAGGGGGTGGGCTTATGATAAGACCTCATCTTACATTTTTATATGAGAATGTAGGAGTAGGTTATTCAAAAGTTTGGTTTCCAAATGGAGAGATAGATAGCGATAACTTCTCGTTCCAATATGAAATACCCTTCAATTTTTTAATCAAAGAAAATAGTAATCAAGTTGTTAATTTAGATAATTATAAATGGAGTGATGATAGATTTGCAATTATTGGACAGCATTATCTCCCTTTTCACAGCAAAACAACTAATGGAAATAAATTATCAACTCCTATCTCTTTGATAGGTTTTGAGTATGGGGTAAAAAAGAGTAGTTATCTTACCACATATATTGAAGCGAGTGGAGCAGGGAAGGGGGATAGCAATGGTTATGCAGAGTTTTTAGGTGGAGTAAAACTATCAAAAACTCTATTAAATAACTCTTTATCCTTATACCTGAAAGAGGGGATAGGTGCCGGTGGTGGTGGAAAAGTTGATACCGGAGGAGGAGTTATTGTAAAAAGCACAATTGGAGCAGAAACTTCATTAGGAGGAGATAATCTATTGTTATCTTTTGAAGGAGGGTATCTAAATAGTTTAAATGGAAACTTTAATAGCAGAATAGTTAAAGGTTCAATAAATTACAATCTTCACTTTTTAACTTTAAATGGTCCAATAGATAGTGTCAAATATAGTTTTGAAAAGGAGTATAATCTCGAATTATATAATCAAACCTACCTAAAAAAGGTCAATGGAAATATAATCAATCTTTTAGGAATAAAAATCTCTAAATTTATCTCCTCGAATGTTTATTTTTCAACAGATGCTCTTGGAGCTTACTCTGGTGGAGCGGGTGGCTATGCTGTTGGATTGGTTGGAGTTGGATACAGATATAACAATAGTTGGTTATTTGGAGCGGATGTTGGAGTTGCCGGAGGGGGAGGAGTTGATGTTGGAGGTGGTTTTATATATCAGCCATACTTTGCTTATCAATATAACTTTAATAAAAACTACTCTCTGAAACTATCTTGTTTAAAAACTAACTCTTTAAAAGGAGAGTTTAACAATTTAACTCTTAATATAGGAATGGTGTATAAATTCAGAATGATAGAGGGTTATTTTTGATACAATTCCATAAAAAAACAAGAGGGTAAAAATGGAAAAATTTAAATTTAGTGAAATTAGTGATTTATGTATAAAATGTGGAAAATGTATTCCTGAATGCACTATCCATAGAATTAACCCTGATGAAACTACTTCACCAAGAGGTTTTTTAGACCTTTTGGCTGGAATAGAGAGTGGAGAATTGGAACTTGACAAAAATAGTAAAGATATTTTTGAATCTTGTTTCCTCTGCACAAATTGTGTTCAAGTATGCCCGAATCATCTTCAAACAGATTTTGCTATTGAAAATATAAGAAAAGAGATAAAAGATAAATATGGATTAAGTTGGTTTAAGAAAATTTTCTTTTATCTTTTAAGAAATAGAAAAGCTTTTGATTTGGTTGCAAAATTGGGTTATATGTTCCAAACTTGTGGATTTAAGATAGAGGAGGAGAAAAATAGTATGAGAAGTCGTTTTTCTATTCCTCTGATTAAAAAGGGAAGATTATTGCCAAGTATGAAAAAAACCTCTTTTTTAAATAAATATCCGGAAGTTATAAAAAATGATAATCCAAAAAAAAGAGTTGCTATCTTTATAGGATGTTTGGCTAATTATAACTATGTAGAGGTTGGAGATGCTTTGGTAAAAATTTTAAAAAAGTTGAATATTGAGATTTTTATCCCTAAGAAACAGATGTGTTGTTCAGCCCCTGCCTATTTTACTGGGGATTTTGATACAACAGACAAATTATCAAAGTTCAATATAGATTATTTTTTAGAGTGGATAGATGAAGTTGATGCTATTTTAGTCCCCGAGGCAACATGTAGCGCAATGCTTAAAGTTGATTATGAGCACTACTTTGAGAAATATGCTCCCGATTATTTAGAGAAACATAGAAAAGTGAAAGAGAAAATTTATGGAGCCACAGAGTGGTTGTATAAAGAAACAGAGTTAAACTCTATTTTAAACAACTGCTCAAAAGACAATCAAATTGTAACATATCACGACCCTTGTCATTTTAGAAAGGTGCAAGGAATATATAAAGAGCCAAGAGAGTTATTAAAAAATTACAACTTTGTAGAGATGGAGGACCCTAATGTATGCTGTGGATTTGGAGGTATAACAATTCAAACTGAAAAGTTTGAGTTGGCACAAAAGGCGGGAGTAATCAAAGCTGAGATGATAGAAAAGAGTGGAGCTGATATTGTTTCAGCTGAGTGTAGTGCTTGTAGAATTCAGATAACCGAAGCCCTTAATCAATTTGGAAGCGATACCAACTTTAAACATCCTTTGGAGTTGATTGCTGATATAATCGCTCCTTAAACTCCTTTCTTTTCTCTATCTTTGTTTGTAGTTTATCTTTTTTGGTTTCAGAAGGTGCTTCTGTTTTTTCTATCTCTATATTTTCCAAGTCTGCTCCTATCGCTTCTGAAATATGGCTATATCCATCTTTTTTCATAAACTCAATAATCCCCTCATTTATCTCTTTTATAAGTTGAGGTCCATGATAGATAAAGGCTGTAAAAACTTGAATTAAAGATGCTCCTGCCTTAATTCTTCTATATGCTTCCTCTGCTGAATCTATCCCACCTACACTAATTAGTGGAACTTTTCCAAACAACTCTTTTGCAATAGCAACAAACATATTGTAACTTTTCTCTTTTAACACCTTCCCACTAATACCCCCTCTATCCAAAGGAGACCTTACTAAACTATAATCAATTGTTGTATTTGTGGCAATAATTCCATCTGCACCATTTCTAACAGCAGTTTTTGAAAGATTTATAGCCAAATCGATATCCATATCGGGACTTAGTTTGAGAAGAATAGGTTTTGAGGTTAGTTTCTTTAACTCTATAAACAATCCCGCAACAAACTCCTCATTTAATAGTTCTCTTAGGTTTGGAGTGTTTGGAGATGATATATTTACAACGAAAAAATCTGTTTTATCTTTTAGTTTTTCTACAAGTAGTTTATAATCATCTATCGCTTTTTCATCCGGAGTAGTTTTATTTTTACCTATATTTATCCCAATAGGCAAAACAAAAGGATAGATTTTATTAAGCCTTTTTGCTATCACCTCAACCCCGTCATTATTAAATCCAAAAGCATTTTGTAAAGCCTCTTCTTCAATATGTCTCCAAACTCTTGGCTTTTCATTTCCAGGTTGTGGTTTAGGAGTTACTGCTCCAATCTCTCCCCACCCAAACCCCAAAGAGGGCAAGGCTTGTATCATTTTTGCATTTTTATCAAATCCTCCGGCACTACCTACGGGATTGATAAAATTAACTCCCCATATCTTTTGATGCAACTTGCTATCATCTACAAAATATCTATCTGTCATCCAATTAAAAAATAGAGGACATCTCCTTGCTGTGCTTAGTGCCAACTCTGCTAAATGGTGAGCAGTTTCTGGGTCAAGTTTGAAAAGTAGAGGTTTTATTGTTTTATACATTATTTCATCCTTTTACATATTTATTAAAAAATGAGTTTGAGTCTATAATTTCTATATCTGAGTTTTGAAAATCTTTTTTATTATTACTGATAATTAAATCACAATCAAAAGATTTAGCACAAAAGTATTGAACTGCATCTTCTATATCTTGAAAATTGCTTTTTAGAGCAGATTTTACTATTTTATTATTTGCTCCTATTATCTTAAATTCCCTTTCTATATCTAATAGTATCTCTTTTATTTCTGTTGTAGAAAACTCTTTTCTCAAAATATATGCAATGTTGGAAATAGTGATATCGCAAATATAAAGTTTTATCTCTCTTTCTATTAGAAAAACCAAAACACTCTTTGATATTCCTTCATCTCTATTTAAAATTGCATTTAGAAAAAAATTGGTGTCTATAAAAATTTTAATCACAAATACCCTTTCTCTTTGAAATATAACTCTTTTAACTCATTTATATCTTTACTTTTTACTCTGTTGGAAACAGATTCACATATTTTAAGAAACTTTTGTGCTTCTTTTTTTCTATTTTTTGGAGAGTTTTTTATTTGATACTCTATATCGTCTTTAAATTTTCTTTTTAAGAATTTTAAAATCTCCTCTTTCAAATTTTCAACACCTATCTGTTTTATTATTTTCTCTACATAAGGTTCATTTAATTCTATGGTCATTTATAACTCCTTCTCCCAAATAGTCCCATTTGCAGTATCTTGAATTGCTATTCCAAGCGATTTTATCTGCTCTCTTATCTTATCTGCTTCCTCATATCTTTTTTCTCTTTTGGCTTCATCTCTTTTTTTGATAAGTTCTTCTACCTCTTTTTTTATCTTCTCATCAACTCCCAACTGAAAATAGTTATAAGCATCTTTTCCTCCAACTCCAAGTAACTTTTCAATAAGTTCAATGTTACCATTGATTTTATATTTCAAACTTTTATCTTTTGGAGTATTATCAAGCAGTTCATTTGATGTTGAGATAAATTGATCCACTACTGCCAAAGCTTTTGATATGTTTAAGTCATCTTTTAGAGCATTTAAAAGTTCCTCTTTAAACTGCTTATCCTCTATCTTTTTTGAAACTCCATATATTCTTTTTTTTAATCTATACAATCTATCCAATCTTTTTTTAGAGTTTAATAAATCCTCTTCGCTAAAATTAAAACCAGCCCTATAATGGGTGCTCATTAGATAGAATCTAAGCACCTCTCCGTTATACACTTTTAAAGCATCCTTTACAAAAAAACTATTTCCTAAGGATTTACTCATCTTCTCC
>CAZBVR010000017.1:0-5242 GCA_964495415.1 uncultured Nautiliales bacterium | reverse complement strand
CCTTCAATTCTAATCCCCTGTGAATAGCCTTTTTTCTATCTAAAATTATCTCATATGGAGAGTTAGAAATTCCCTTTTTTATATCATCTATAATTTGTCTTTCATCTTCACATCTTGGATTATCATTTGTCAAAATTATATAATCAGCATATCTATCAGCTATCTCTCCCATTTTTGCTCTTTTTAATCTGTCTCTGTTACCTCCGGCACCAAACAGAACAATTTTGCTTCCTTCAAGGGTTGATAAAACTCTCTCTATTGCATCGGGAGTATGAGCAAAGTCTATAAAAACATTTGGAATAACTTCCTCCATTCTACCTGGAACTCCCTTAAAAGGAAGGGCCAAATTGGCTACTTTATCTAAATCCATATTTAAAAGTTTTGAAACTCCTAAAATAGCTAACTGAAAATTCTCTTGATTAAAAGAGCCTTTTAATTGAGTAGGATATATCTTTTTTAAGGGGTAATAGTAGCAATTGTTTCTATTAACATTAAGGGTATATTTAGAGTTTATAATTTTTAAACTATCATCTTGAAAAAATTGCTCTTTTACTTTTTTATAAGTTTCCATATCTTTGTGATAATCCAAATGGTCTTGTGAAAAATTTGTAAATAGTTTCAAGGCAAATTCAATCCCGTCAATTCTGTTTTGTTGAATAGAGTGAGAAGAAACTTCCATTACAAAAAAATGGGGTTGATATTTATAAACTTTTTCAATAGTAGAGATGATTGGAGGAGTTGTTAAACTTTTTTCCTCAACCTTTTTTCCATTAAGATAAACTCCCTCAGTTCCCTGCACTACAACACTATATCCTAACCTATTTAAAATATAGCCTGTTAAAAAAGCGGTAGTAGTTTTACCATTTGTGCCTGTAATTCCGATAAATTTGGTATCAATTGAGGATAAGAGTTGTTTAGGAGTTATCTTTTTTTGAGAGCTATAATAGTGTTTATTTTGAGTAGTGAGCAGAAAAAGGCATCCCTCCTCATACTCCTGTGTAGAATCTGTAATACAATGATTATTTAGATGGATTTTCATCTTTTAATAGAGTGCTTAAATCTAACTTGATTTCACTATCATAAAGTTTTTCGATATAATCCATTGCCATCGCTTCATATCCGAATTTTAAAAGTTTATTTATAAAATCCTCTAACTCTTGTTGAGATTCAAATACTATTTTAGTATTAAAAAGGACATTTTCTAAACCCTCTTTTGAGTTTAAAAACTCTTTAATGTCTGAATAGGGAACAGCTTCTGATAGTTCTGGATTAAATTCTTCAAAACTTATTAAATCTAACATAATTTATATTCCTGCATATTTCATAAGTTCGTCAAGTTTATCTTCATATCCATGTGGAACATTCATAACAGTTAATTCTGGATGTATCTTTTCTCTTAAAGCTTTTTCTACTC
Organism: uncultured Nautiliales bacterium; assembly: GCA_964495415.1. GTDB lineage: Bacteria > Campylobacterota > Campylobacteria > Campylobacterales > JAADDX01 > CAZBVR01. Next base: position 3,828 of record CAZBVR010000017.1, on the reverse strand, counting down.
CATATTTTAGAGTTGCTCCTGCACTACTGCATCCAACACAACCACCTTGTAGTTGAACAAATACAATAGGTTTTTGAACATCTATAAGAGTAATATCTCCTCCATCCATTTGAAGCATCGGTCTAATTTCTTCAATTACTCCCGCTACCACCTCTTTTAATTCATCATTTTCAAATGGTATAGCCATTTTTGTCTCCTTTATAAACTGGAAAAGTTTCAAGTAGTTTAAATAATCCTCCAAAAAAAGAGGATAGAAAGTAGAAAATAATAAAAATTATTTCTCTTCTTTTTTTTCTATAAGAGAGATTTTTGCAAGTTGTGCCGCATCACCTCTTCTAATTCTTGTTCTTTTGATTGAAGTGTATCCCCCATTGATTCCAACATATTTAGGAGCTACTTCATTGATAAGTTTTTTAGTTGCTTCTTTATTTCTAAGTTTAGCAAAAACATATCTGTGAGTATTGAAATCTGCATCTCTACTTTTTGTGATAAGTTTTTCTACAAATCTTCTTAACTCTTTTGCTTTTTCAAGAGTAGTTTCAATAGAACCATGCTCAATTAAAGCAATAGCAAGATTTTGTAAAAGTGCTTTTCTATGAGCAGAAGTTCTACCTAACTTTCTATATCCGTGTCTATGTCTCATTGATTATCCTTTAATTTCTCAATTTCTGTTTTTAGCAATTTTTTAACATTCTCTGGCAAAGATTCATTCAAACTGAAACCGATACCTTCAAGTTTTTCAGTAATTTCATCTAATGATTTTTTTCCAAGATTTTTGATTTTGGCAATTTCATTGCTTCCCATTAGAACTAATTCACCAATATATTTGATTTTAGCATTTTCTAAACAATTGAAACTTCTACTTCTTAAATTTAAACTATCTATACTGTTTGTTAATACTCTATATTTATCGTCAAGTTTTTCATCAAACTCAACATTTTGAGTAACATCAAATTTTTCAGTAAAGATAGCAAATTGAGAAAATAGTTTATTTACTGCATCTTTCAAAGCTTCGTCTGGTGAAACTTGTCCATCTGTTTCAATATCAAATATAATTTTTTCAAAATTTGTCTCATCTTCTACTAAAATGTTTTCAATCTCATAAACTGCATTTTTAATTGGTGAAAAGAAAGCATCTAATGGAATATACTCTTCTGAAATAGATTCCTCTTCTCTAATGTTTTCACTTGGAACGAATCCCATTCCTTTTCTAATAATTAAAGAGAAGTTTAACACTGCATCTTCATTTAGAGTTGCAACATATTCATCTGGATTTGCTATATCCACCAAATCATTTACCAAATCTTTTCCATATATCTCTTTTGGACCATTAAAATTGTAATGAACTTCAACTTCATTTTTAGAAGCATCTTTGATTCTAAATCTTACATTTTTTAAGTTTATAATAAATGTAGCGACATCTTCCAATCCACCTTTGATACTCTCAAATTCGTGAGAAGCTCCCTCAATTTTGATAGCAATAGGAGCATATCCAATAGTGCTTGCAAGTAAAATTCTTCTGATAGGATGAGCAAGGGTAATTCCATACCCTCTTTCAAATGGATATATCTCTACTCTTGCTTTATTACCCTTTACATCAATATCAAGTTTGTTAGGAATTAGTAATTTTGTTTTTATTTTATTCATTTTTTACCCTTATTTAGAGTATAGCTCAACGATTAGTCTTTCTTCTACTGGAATTTCTACCTCTTCTCTCTTTGGAACTTTTGTAAAGATACCGAATAACTTGTCTTTATCAACATCTACCCAATCAACAATACCTGTTTGATTTGTAAGTTCAATACTTCTTTTAATTTGAGGGTTGTTTTTAGATTTTTCTCTAATCTCAATTTTTTGTCCTGGTTTTACTCTGTAAGATGGGATATTTACTCTTTTTCCATCAACTAAAATATGTCCATGAGATACCAATTGTCTTGCAAATCTTCTTGTAGTTGCAAATCCCATTCTATAAACAACATTATCAAGTCTTCTTTCAAGTAGAGCAATTAGGTTTTCCCCTGTGTTACCCTCTTGTCTGTTAGCTTCTTTGAATAAGTTTCTAAATTGTTTTTCGCTAACTCCATACATAAATTTAGCTTTTTGTTTTTCATTTAATTGAAGCCCATATTCAGAAACTTTTTTTCTTCTTTGTCCATGTTGTCCTGGTCCATAAGGTCTTTTTTCAAGTGCTGACTTACCTGCTAATCTTCTTTCACCTTTTAAATTAAGGCTAACTCCAAATCTTCTTTCAATCTTTTCTACTGGTCCTCTATATCTTGCCATCGTTACACCCTTCTTCTTTTTGGAGGTCTACATCCGTTGTGTGGTAACGGAGTAATATCTTTCATCCATAAAACTCTAATTCCTTCTGTTGCACCAACAGTTTTAATAGCAGTATCTCTACCACCACCTGGACCTTGAACTTTAATACCAACCTCTTTTAGTCCATGCTCTTTTGCTTTTGTCATTGCATCTTCAACTGCTTGCTGAGCTGCAAATGGAGTTGATTTTTTGCTACCTTTGAATCCTAATGCTCCCGCACTACTCCAAGCAACAACATTTCCCATCATATCTGTAATAGTAATAACAGTATTATTGAAAGTCGCTGCAATATAAACAATTCCACTTCCGATATTTTTTTTAACTACTTTTTTCTTTACTCTTCTTTTAGCCATTTACTCACCTTTATTTAGCTTTTGCACCAACAGTTTTTTTCTTACCTTTTCTTGTTCTTGCATTAGTTTTACTTTTTTGACCTCTAACTGGAAGACCTTTTCTATGTCTTAATCCTCTATAACAACCTAAATCCATAAGCTCTTTAATATCCATTTGAACTTTTTTTCTTAAATCACCCTCAACAATATAGTTGTTTTGAATCTCTTTATTGATAGCAGCTATCTCTTCTTCTGTTAATTCATATGTTCTTTTATTTGAATCGATTCCAGTTGCTACTAAAATATCTTTTGAAAACTTTGGACCAATTCCATACACATATCTTAATGCAAATTCAATCTTTTTATTTTTTGGTATATCTACCCCTGCAATTCTTGCCATTGATTATCCTTGTCTTTGTTTATGTCTTGGATTTTCGCAAATTACTCTTACGATACCTTTTCTTTTTACTATTTTACATTTTGGACAAATTTTTTTTACTGATGCTCTAACTTTCATCACTTTCTCCTAATAATTTAAAATCCCCACTACATAGGCTTTTTGAAAATCAGCCAACTCTTTAAAAAGAGAAATCTCTTTATAAAAAGTTCTTCGTGCAGTTTTTGGGAAGTGAATTATAACATAATTTTATTCAAATTTCAATAAAAAGAGAGGATAAACTCTCTTTTACTGACACCCTATACACTCCATACTTCTATCCATTACCTCATCTTTGGTCTCTGGTGATTTACTTCTTAAATAGTAAAACGATTTAAGTCCCAATTTCCACCCAAGAGAGTATAACTCGTGTAAATACTTTCCTGTAACTTTTGTAGGGTCTATAAATATATTTAGACTTTGCCCTTGGTCTATCCATTTTTGCCTAATTGCTCCCGCTTTTACAAGTATTTTTTGGTCAAGCTCATATGCAGTTACATAATACATATAGGTATCTGGACTTAAATTTGGCACAACTACTGGAATAAGACCGCTTAAATTCTCTTCAAACCATTTTCTTTTATAAACAGGCTCAATCGCTTGGGTTGTTCCACTAAGGATTGAGATAGATGATGTTGGAGCAATAGCCATTAAGTAGCCGTTTCTCATCCCCTCTTTAACCTTTTTTCTAAGCCCTTCCCAATCACAGCAACTTGGGGTAAATAGGTCTCTATCTAC
>CAZBVR010000016.1:0-23191 GCA_964495415.1 uncultured Nautiliales bacterium | reverse complement strand
TAAAACACCTACTTTTAAATCTTTTGCATTTTTTGCTGCTTCAAGTGCTGAGTAAAGTCCTGCTCCACCAGCTCCTACTATTAAGACATCAAATTTCATCAATTCTCCTTACTCTCAATTTTTGTAATTATAACTAAAAATATGTTAAAATTGTTTTAAAAATGGAGGTTTATATTATGAGTTTAAAAAATAATCCAATTTTGTTACTCTCTTTTATACCAATTTTGATTGGTGTTTTAAAGTTTGATATTTTTATCTATCCAACTCTTGATTATTTTGGAAAGTTTGTAATGGTGGGAGTGCTTAACATTTTCCCTTTTTTGATTGCAACTATGTTTTATGGAAAGTTTCAGAACTCTAAATTTAAATATCTCGCGATTGTATGGGGAGTTATAGTTCTGCTATTTTTTTGGCAACTTAGCACTTTTAAGATGCTCTAACTTAAATTGTAACTCAATTTTTTGTCCCTCTTGATAACTTTTAAAACTTATTGGATATGAAATTGTTACAACTGCTTTATAATTTTTGATACTATCTATAAACTTATAGAAGTTTGAAGGGGTGTTTATATACCCTTTTACTACATAATCGCTTTTTATAAAACTATCTTTAAATGGGGAAGTCTCTCTTTTTTTTATCTTCTCTATTTTAATATATTTTGAAGCAAACTGCTTAAACTTTTCTGTTTCAAACTTTTTATCAAAAGCGACTATTATTTTTCTATTTTTTTTAAAAAGTTTTTTATAACTCCACTCCTTCTCTTTTAACTTCTCTTCCGATTTTTTTAGTTTGTAATAGGTTTGAAAATAGTCATTTTTGCTTGTTTTAAACCTTTTAATAGTGGGTGCAACAACAATTCCCAATAGAGACAAAAATATCACTATAAACAAAATAAAGAAGGCCATATTTTTTACTATATCAATTCCAAAAAGGACTATTTTGGGAATTTTGGGAATTTTAAAATTCATCATTCTCCTCTTTCATCTTATTTTTTGATTCAAATCGATACCAGCCATTGCTCATTTGATAAAAATTTACTTTACTCTCATTAAAGATAGATTTTAATGAGGGTAGCAATAGGATATTATATATCTCTTTTGAAGGAGTGATACCATAGAGATATAGAGAGTTTTTATCAATTTTAACTTCTGTTAAAGTGATAGGGTTAGGGATTAGTTCCAATAGATTCCTTACTCCATCTTTTAGAAGTTGATTATCTACAATAACTTTTGTATATAAACTTTTTTTCTTTTTGATAGAGTTAATTTTTTGTGTTAAAATTTTGCTTTCTAAACTATTTTTATCTATATTTTTCTTCATTTCTGTAATATCACTTCTGTATAGAATAGTTTTTATTGCTAAAAATAGTGAGAATAACATTATTATAGTTGTAACTGCTGAAATAAAGATAAGCCATAGTTTTGTATCTTCTGCAAAAAGGGGTTTTGATTTTGGAGTTGTAAAACTATACATAATTAACCTCCTCTTTTGCTATCTGATTTAGAATTTCCAATATATCTATCTTTTTAGATTCTATATCTAATAGAAGTTCCTCTTTTAAATTGATAATAACTTCCTCTTTTAATGGCTCTTCTGCAAAAATAACTATCTTTTCAATAAAATCACTTTCGGGAGATTCATTATAATACTCTTTTACTGAGTTTTTGAGAAACTCTATAATTTCTATCTCCATTTTACTTTTTTCTATCTCCTCTTTTGAAACTGCTTGTTCTGTTGGAGAAGAGGGAACTTCTATATCTTCAATGTTTTCAATCTGTTCCAATTCGTTATCCAACTCCTCCAACTCCTCGATATCATTTATCTCATCAAGCCCCTCTATCTCCTCAATATCATCTATATCATCAATTAAATCTATATCATTATCTTTTTTTTGCTCATCTGTCAGTTCGGAATTATCTATTAGAGTTTCATCTTCAATTTGAAATTGGTGAATGTTGCTATATATAGGTTTATTATTTTTATAGGCTATATTAAGGATTAACTCCTCTGTAATCAAGACATAAAGTATATTTTTACTATTTCTGTATTGTTTAAATTCTATAATTAGATATGGCGAAAAGATAAAATCGACTTTAAATTTTTCTATCTCCTTTTTAAACATATTTAATTCATATAGTCCAATAAAGATAGAGTGTTTTCCTAAGCAAATAATTTTGATATTTTCGCTGTTTATCCCCAATTCTCTATATTTTTGAGCAGAACAACTATCTACTATCCCTTGATTAAAATTATTGATTAAAGTGGAGATATAGGTTTGGGTGTTTTCAATTAAACTTTGTTCAATAAATTTTATAAACTCTTCCTCATTTTCAAACTCTTTTCTATCTCTATCTATAATTTTTTCTCGTTTAATAGATTCTTTTAATACTTCAAATTTGTGCTCTTTTTTATAGAACGATATAAATGTTTCAGTAAAAAGGAAGTTTTTTAATCTATTTAAAAACATAATGGGTGAGCTTTCACATAAGTTTGAAATTTCTTTTGAGTATCAATTTTTTTATCTTTATTCAATTTGTCAGCAAACTCATATCCTAATAGTTTTCCAACAATATCCACTTTTCCGCTATTTTTCAAAAGATAGATAGCAAATGAGTTTTTAAGCATAGAGTAAGTTATCTCTAACTCAACTCTTTTAAAACTTTTGTGGATATGATAGTAAAGTTGTTCTTGGGGTATATGCTCTTTTTCTGCTGTTTCAAATAGAAAGTAAAAGGGAGAGGTTTCATCTATATAGTTTTCCAACTCTTTTACAATAGTTGGATGTAACTCAATTTTTTTCCCACTATTAAATTCTATTGTTTTATTTTTGATATCTATTTTATCCATTTTTAGAGAGGCTATCTCTTTTGCTTTTGCTCCGGTTCCAAATGTTAAAATTATAAGAACTCTTTCAAGAGGGGTAGCAACTTTTAAAGCGGTTTTTATCTCTTCAATGGTAGCATATTTTAACTCTTTTCTCTTTTTTTTAACCTTTATCTTTTCAGCTCCTACAACTCTAAGATGTAGTTGATATTCTTTGTTTAAAAATTTTACAAAATTTTTTATTGCCAAGATTTTTTCTAAAATCGTTTTCGGAGCCAACTTTTTAGAGAAAAGAAAATTTTTATAAAGTGTTAAATCTACAAATCTGTCTTCTATTTTAATATAGTTTATCGCTTCCTCTATTGCCGTTGTATAAAGTTGATATGTTACTTTTTCATATCGATTTTCCAATAGATATTTTCTGTATCTATCTAAACCATTTTTAAAAAACCTCTTCATATAACTTTTCCCCCTTTTTATATTGAGTGTAAGCCTCTTGTTTTAGTTTTTTATCTATAAGTTTTGAATTTTTTAAAAGTTTATATTTTTCTATTATGATTTCCAACATCATTTTAACTCTAATTTTATCCTTTTTTGTAATAACTTTTTTATTAGATATCTCTTCAATTTTTTTAAAATAGTTTTTACTTTCCTCAATATAGTTTTTCCACTCTTTTGCTATTTCAGATTGGGTTAAAATTGTAAAAGCCATTCTGTTGTAAGGCTCCAATTCATAAGCTTTTTTTGCCAATTGATAGGCTTTTTCATACTCTCCCAATTCATAAAATGTTTTTGCCTCCAAAGAGTATTGATAGCTTTGATTAAAAAAATAGATAAAAATTATTACAAAAAGGGTAATAAGAGAGATAAAAAAAACTCTCATATCTCTCCAATTAAGGTGTTATTTTTTGTATCAACAATTTTTACCTCTTTTATCTTACCAAGTAGATTTTGATTTCCATTTTTAACTATCACTGAATAGAAATTATCACTTTTGCCTTTTAGATAGTTATCTTTATACTCCTCAAACAGCACCTTAAATTTTTTTCCAATCTGTTGTTTAACTTTCTCTTTTTGTATCTCTTTTTGAAGAGTTTGTAATCTATACAATCTCTCTTTTGCAATTTTTTTATCTACCTGATTTGGATAATTTGATGCCTCTGTTAGAGGTCTTGGTGAATAGACAAAACTAAACATATTTTCAAACTGAGCCTTTTCTACAACTTTCAATGTCTCTTTAAAATCTTCCTCCGTTTCTCCCGGAAATCCCACAATAATATCTGTTGATATTGTAACATTTTCAATTTGTCTCAATTTTTCAACTCTATTAAGAAACCACTCTTTTGTATAGCCTCTTTTCATAAGTTTCAAAATTCTACTACTCCCACTTTGTAATGGAAAATGGATATATTTTGCTATTTTGGGATTGTTAGCAAACTCCTCAATAAATTTATCATCTGAATGTAGAGGATGAGGTGATGTAAATCTAACTCTCTCTAATCCATCTATTTTTGTTATCTCTTTTAGAAGGTCTGTAAAATCTATTTTTGGATGCGGAACAGAAAATCTTTTTCCATAATTATTAACATTTTGTCCTAATAGAGTGATTTCCTTAACTCCTTCTGTTACCAACTTTTTAGCTTGTGAAAGAATTATTTCAAGAGGAATAGATATCTCTTTTCCTCTTGTGTGAGGAACAATACAGAATGTGCATTTTTTATCACAACCCACCATTATATTTAAAAAATCTTTGTAGGGATTTTGTCTAAAATTTTTAAAAATATAGGTGGTATCATCATAATTTATATCTGTAATAACAGCTTTGGGAGTAGAGATAGCCTCTTTTATTCGACTGACATTTCTTGCCCCTAACACAAAATCTACAATAGGGGCTTTTTTTATAATCTCTTTTCCCATATGACTTGCGGTGCAACCACACACTCCAATTTTTGCACTCTCTTTTTTTTGAAGTTTAAACACTCCAATTTCACTAAAAAGTTTTGCTACCGGTTTTTCTCTAACAGAGCAAGTATTTAAAAGAAGCAGGTCCGCTTCCTTTAAATTGTCTGTTAAAATATATTCATCACTTAACTCAGCGATTATATGCTCACTATCCTTTACATTCATTTGACAACCAAATGTCTCAATATAGAGTTTTTTCATTATGCAGTCTCTCCCACTTGTTATAAAATATGTATCTCATACATATAACCATTGGGTTCAAGTGAATATTTTACTTCTCGATGATATACTTTATAACCCATTTTTTCAATTTCATCTGCAAGGTCTAAAATATCTTTAAAAGAGGTGTCGTTATGAAAATAGAAAAAACTATCCTCTTTAATTTTTTTTAAAAACTCTTCAAGTGAAATTGTTTCAGTTTGATTATCTGTTGTTATAAGTTTTAGTTCCATTTTTTTACCTTTATCTGTGATTTTATCTAAATTGATGTTTATTTTATCAAAATTTTAGTGTAAAATTATAAAAAAATAATTAAAAAAAGGGAATAAATTGGATAAAACGATTGATATTTTAAATGCATTGGCGAATGAGAAGGGTTTAAAGTTTGAAGATGTGGTAGAGGCTTTTAAAACTGCAATGAAAAAAACAACTCAAAAAATGATAGGTGATATCGATATTCAGATTGATTTTGATGAACAAAATAAAAAATTACATATCTATCAAATGATGGAAGTTGTAGATGACAAAGATAAAAGAGCTTTGGAAGAGGAGGAGAGATATATCTATCTTGATGAGGCACAAGAGATAGACCCAAATTTAAAAGTTGGGGATAAAGTGGAGTTTGAGCTTGATTTTGAAAAGTTGGGAAGAGCTGGAGCGGCTAATCTTCAAAGAGAGTTAGACTTTCAAATTTTAAGATTGATAGAACAGCAAATCTATCTTAAATATAAAAATAGAATTGGAGAGTTGATTAGTGGGGTTGTTGTAAAAGTTGATAAAGATGAAAATACCTATATCGAGATAGGTGAAGTTAAGGGGGTATTACCAAAAAGAAATAGAATTAAGGGAGAGTCTTTTAAGGTTGGAGATATCTTGAAAGCGGTAATCAAATATGTAAATATGGATAAAAAGAGAGGTATTACAATAGAGATAAGTAGAACTACTCCTAAATTTTTAGAGGAGCTTTTGAAATTGGCGGTGCCAGAGGTGAAAGATGGGATTATAAAAATTCACTCTATTTCAAGAATTCCAGGAGTAAGAGCAAAAGTTGCTGTAAGTTCAATAAATCCACATATTGACCCAGTGGGAACTATTATCGGAACAAAAGGGGTAAGAATTAACTCTGTGAGTAAAGAATTGAATAATGAAAATATAGATGTTATTGAGTATAATAAAGCTCCGGAGTTATTTGTTGCAAGAGCTTTATCTCCAGCAATAGTTGATAGTGTTAAAATTGAACCAGCAGAGAATGAGGATGAATTTCCAGTAGCAAAAGTTTCATTGAAACAGGACCAAAAGGCAAAGGCTATCGGTAAAAATGGAATAAATATAACTTTGGCTAATATGCTTACAAAACATAAAATAGAGTTAGAAGAGAAAAAAGGACAAGAGGAGGTTAGCAAAAAATCAGCAGATGATTTTGATAAGTTGTTTAATATATAAAGGCAGACTATGAAAGTAGCTTTAATTCAACAAAGGTATGAGGGGAGTAAAAGTAAAACTATCTCAAAAAGTGTAGAGTTTATAAAAAAAACAGATGCAGAGTTGGTAGTTTTACAGGAGTTGCACCAAACTGAGTATTTTTGTAAAAGTGAAGACCCAAAATTTTTTGAATATGCTGAGGATTACAAAAAGGATATTAAGTTTTGGAAAAAGATAAGCAAAAAATATAAAAAGGTTCTTGTAACCTCTCTTTTTGAGAAAAGAGCAGATGGCATCTATCACAATACGGCATATGTTTTTGATAATGGTAAAATCGCAGGAAAATATAGAAAGATGCATATTCCAGATGACCCCGGTTTTTATGAGAAATTCTATTTCACAGAGGGGGATTTAGGTTTTGAACCGATTGATACCTCTGTGGGTAGATTGGGGGTTTTAATCTGTTGGGACCAATGGTATCCAGAAGCCGCGAGAATTATGGCCTTAAAGGGAGCAGAAGTTTTAATCTATCCTACTGCTATCGGTTGGTTGGAGTGTCCGAAGGACAGAGTTGATGAGTTGTGTGAAAAGGAGAACAATAGAGAAGAGAAAGAGAAGATGTTAAATGCTTGGTTGGCTGTTCAAAGAGGACATGCTGTCGCAAATGGTATTCCACTTATTGCTGTAAATAGAGTAGGTTTTGAAAAGGATGAGAGTGGAGTTTTGGGAGGAACAACCTTTTGGGGAAATAGCTTTGTTTGCGATCCTCAGGGAGAGTTTTTAGCAAGAGGTGGTTTGGAAGAGGAGCTGATTGAGGTTGAGGTAGATTTGAAAGAGGGAAAAGAGGTTAGAAAAATATGGCCTTTTTTAAGAGATAGACGAATAAAAGAGTATAATTGTATTTTGAAGAGATATTGTGATTAAAAACAGAAGGAGATATTATGCCAATGTTAGATAGTTTTATGGTGGATCACACTAAAATGAATGCACCGGGTGTTAGAGTTGCTAAAAGAATGAAAATAGAAGGTGGAGATAATATAACAGTTTTTGATTTAAGATTTGTAGAGCCTAATAGAGAAATTTTGTCAAGTGAGGGAATTCACACATTGGAGCATCTTTTTGCTGGATATATGAGAGATTATCTGAAAGGATATGAAATTATTGATATCTCTCCAATGGGATGTAGAACCGGTTTTTATATGAGTGTAATTGGTAAGCCTAAAAGAAAAGAGGTTATTAAAGCTTGGAAAAAATCGATGAAAGCTATTTTAAAAACAGATTCTATTCCGGAGGCTAATATCTATCAATGTGGAAGTTGTTATATGCACTCATTGGAAAAAGCGAAAGTTATTGCTAAAACTATCTTAAAAAGAGGGATAGGAAAAATTAGTAACAAAAGATTAAAATTAAAGGGAGAGATTCCAAACATATGCGATATTAAAAATGCAAAAGAGATAGGATAAGGATTTTAATGATAAAAGAGGAGACTATTGGAATGTTAGAGTTTGTTCATTTTAATCTTCACACAGATTACTCTCTTTTACACTCCTCTTTAAAACTTAAAAGTTTAATTAAGAAGGTGGAAGAGGGAGGATTTAAAGCGATTGCTATTACAGAGCTTGGAAATATGTTTAGTGCAGTTGATTTCTATAAACAAGCGAAAAATTTTAAGCCTATTATTGGAATTGATGCTTATATAGATTCTGAAAAGTTTCGTTTAAAACTTATTGCGAAAAATAGAGAGGGATATCAAAGTTTAATGTATCTTTCCTCTATCTCCTATCTTTATCACTACAAGGATGGAAAATATCCCATTATTCCTTATGAAGAGCTTTTAAAAAATAGAGAGAATATAGTTGTTATTGTAAATTATTTGGAGAGTGAAGTTGGTTTTCATCTAAATCTATTTAATGAAAAAAACTTTTTAGAGGGAGCAGAGGGATATTCAAAAGCCAAGGAGATAGCAGAAAGATATCGAAACGATTTTAAAGAACTCTATTTGGAAATAAGAAGAGATGGTTTTGAGGAGGAGCAGTTTATTGAGAATGATATTATTAGATTAAGTAAAGAGTTATCTATCCCTTTGTTGGCAACTTCCGATATTTGGCATCTTGAAGAGAAAGATTTTATCTATTCAGATGCTTTGGAGTGTATTGGGGATAATAAGCAGTTTGATGATTTTCACAGAGAGTTTCCTCGAAAAAGCTATTTTAAAAGTAAAGAGGAGATGATAGAACTTTTTAAAGATATGCCGGAGGCAATTGAAAATAGCTCTATTTTGGCAGATTCAATAAATATAGAGTTGGAACTTGGAAATCCAACCCCTCCAAAATTTAAATTTACAAGGGAGTATGCAGAAAAGGAGGGATTGAAATTTGATAATGATGCAGATTATTTTGCTTACAAATGTAGAGAGGGATTAAAAGAGAGATTAAAACATATACCAGAAGAGCAACATAAAATCTATAAAGAGAGACTTGAAAAAGAGATAGAGATAATTACTCAGATGAGGTTTCCTGGTTATATGCTGATAGTTTGGGATTTTGTAAGGGAAGCCAATAGTCGAGTTCCAAAGATACCCGTAGGACCGGGAAGGGGAAGTGCCGCGGGAAGTTTAGTAGCATATGCTCTAAAAATTACAAATATAGACCCTTTAAAATATGGACTTCTTTTTGAAAGGTTTTTAAATCCAGAGAGAGTTAGTATGCCCGATATCGATATGGATTTTTGTCAAGATAGAAGAGGAGAGATTATTGAATATGTAAGGGAGAAGTATGGAAAGGAGAATGTTGCACAGGTTATAACTTTCGGTTCTCTGCTTGCAAAAGGGGTTCTTAGAGATGTAGCAAGGATTTTTGGTATCGATTACTCTATTGCTGACCAATTTGTAAAACTTATTCCAAACAGATTAGGAATTAGTTTAGAGGAGGCGAAGGAGGAGGAACCTAAAATTGCTAAACTTGTTGAAGAGGAAGCTATTTACAAGAGGCTCTATCAATTTGGATTAAAACTTGAAGGCTTAAAAAGAAATAGTGGTATGCATGCCGCGGGAGTTGTTATTAGTGATAATAAACTTTGGGAGAAAACTCCATTATACAAACAGGATGAAAATTATGTAACTCAATACTCTCTAAACTTTTTAGAAGATGTGGATTTAATCAAATTTGACTTTTTGGGATTAAAAACTTTGACCACTATCGATAGAACTCTAAAAATGATAAAAGAGAATCACAATGTGGAGATAGAGTTTTCAACAATGGAGATGAATGATAAAAAGGTTTTTGAACTTATCTCTTCGGGTAACACTTTGGGATTGTTTCAGATAGAATCGGAGGGAATGAGAGAGTTAAATAGAAGATTGAAACCAGATTGTTTTGAGGATATTATTGCGGTATTGGCTTTACATAGACCGGGTCCTATGGATGCAGGAATGACCGAAGAGTTTGTAAAAAGAAAAAATGGAGAAAAGGAGATTGATTACTTCTTTGATGATTTTGCTCCATTGTTAGAGCCTATTTTAAAACCAACCTATGGAGTTATTGTTTATCAAGAGCAGGTTATGCAGATAGTGCAAACGATAGGTGGATTTAGTTTAGGAGAAGCTGATATTATCCGTCGGGCAATGGGTAAAAAGAATATAGAGTATATGAAACAGAAAGCTGATGAGTTTGCTGATGGAGCTGTAAAAAAGGGTCTAAAAAGAGAGGAAGCGATAGAGTTATTTAATTTAATTGAAAAGTTTGCAGGGTATGGATTTAATAAATCTCACTCGGCCGCTTATGCTATGATAACTTATCAAACTGCCTATCTTAAAACCTACTATCCAGTTGAGTTTTTTGCCTCTCTTTTGTCTGCGGACAAAGATAACACAGACAAAATGGTAGAGTATATTAAAGAGTTAAATAGAATGGGATTGAAACTTATTCCTCCAAGCATAGATAAATCGGGAGACGATTTTACTCCAAGCAAAGAGGGAGTTATGTTTGGATTGGGAGGAATTAAAGGGGTTGGAAGTAAAGCGATTGAATCTATTATTAAAAATAGACCTTTTAAAAGTTTGGAGGAGTTTATTAAAAAGGTTGATACTCAAAAAGTAAATAAAAGAGTTATCGAAGCTCTTACTAAATCGGGTGCTATGGATAGTTTTGGATATAGTCGTAGAGCGATTTTAACACAAGTTGAAGAGATATTGGAGTTTAAAAAAAGAGTTGAAGATGGGGAAAAACGGAAAAGCTCCTCTCTTTTTGCAGATGATAATGATTTTTTGAATGAAACACTGAGTATTAAAGAGTTGGAGGAGTTTGATACAAAAACTATATTGGATAATGAAAAAGAGGTTTTAGGTTTCTATTTGAGTGGTCATCCATTAGATGCTTATAAGGAGCAGTTGAAAGGAGTAAAATGTAACTATTCTACTCAGTTGGAAAGTTTGGAAAATTGTGAAGCCTTTTTTGTTGGAAAAGTGGAGAATCTAAAAAAAAGAAGGGCAAAAAAGAGTGGTAATCAATTTGGAATAGCAACTCTTGTGGATTATGAGGGAAGTTTTGAATTTATGCTTTTTAGAGAGGCTTTGTCTAAGATAGATGAGATAGATTTAGATAAACCGGTTGGAATTAAGTGTTATATTAAAGGGGAAGAGGGAGGAAAGAAAAGAGTTGTTTGTAACTCTTTGATTGAGTTGGAAGATTTGAATAGTGAGAAAATAGAGATTGCAAAAGTAGTTTCAGAAGAGAAAAGAGAAGAGGAGCAAAAAGTGGAGCCATTCTATTATAGAAAAAGGCTTACTGCTAATTATCAAAAAGAGTTACTTGAAATATATAAAAAAGCAACTCAAAGTGGTGGAGAAAAAAAATTAGTTTTAGTTTTGGAAACAGATAGTGGATTTATTTTTGAAGTTAAGACAACTATTTTAACTAATGGATTTTGAAAGATGTTATAATTATACCTAAAAAAGAAAGGATTGGAAGATGGAAAAAAATTTGTTATCTTTATTAAATGAAAAAATTGATAATCTACTAAACAGATATAATCAGTTGCAAAAAGAGAAAGAGGAGTTGGAGAGTGAGTTGGAGAGTTGCAAATTGAAAAATGAGGAGTTACAACTTGAAAATGCGGAACTAAAAGAGACTGTTGTCTTGAAAGATTTGGAACTTGAAGAGATTATTGGTAAAATTGAGTTAATTGTAGGAAAATAATGAAAAAGATAAAAATATATCTCTTGAATCAAAAATATGAGATAGAGTTGGAAGATAACTTTTTTGAGTATTTAAAAGATGATATTGAGAGGCTAAATAGAGACACTACTTTGAAGGGATTGCTCAACTTAATGCTCTCTTGTAAATATGAATCTTTTCAGAATGAAAAGAAAATGACGAAACTTTTACAAAAAATTGAAAAAATTTTGTAATTTTATGTTATAATGTCAATTAAGAAAACAAATAAACCAAAGGAGAATTAAATGAAAAAGTCAGGATTCACAATGATTGAGCTTATCTTTGTTATCGTTATTTTAGGGATTTTAGCAGCAGTTGCTATTCCAAAATTAGCAGCAACAAGAACAGATGCACAAGCATCAGCAAAAGCACAAGAGGTAACAGCAGCAGTTTCTGAAATCTCTAACTATGTAACAGCACAAGGTGGAGATGCAAATGCAACAGATTTAACAACTATGTCTCAAGTGTTAAATCAACTTTCTACTAATAGCAAAGGTAAAGAGAACAATCACGATAGTAACAAAAGTTTTGTTATGTATGATCAAACTAATGGAGCTGGATGTGTAACATTAGAAACAAACAATACTATATTAAAAGTTGAAGTTAATACTTCTAATAATAGTGCGGTTTGTCAAGGTGTTAGAAAAATTGTTAAAAATAACACTTATAAACTTGCTGGAAGTAGTGTAAATTTCTAATTAGTTGCTTATTTAACGAGTGGGAGAGGGGTTTTTCTTCTCTTCTATTTTAAATCTTTAAAAAAAAATGGGTGTGTGATATGAAAAAGTCATTTACAATGATAGAGTTGGTCTTTGTAATAGTTATTTTAGGTATATTGGCCGCGGTTGCTATACCTAAATTGGCTGCCACAAGAGATGATGCAAAAACTGCTGTTATAACCTCTCAATTGAAAGATGGGACTTCTGAATTGATAGCCTACTACACATCACAAGGTGGAGATATAAATTTTTCGGAGATTGCTGATTCTTCTCAAATAGTTTTAAACGAGTTAATAAATCATGGATGGGTTGAAGTTTTAGATGATAATAATTCAGTTGTTTATGATGATACAAAAAATAAAAGGGTTTGTTTAAAATATATTACTAATGGGAATGAGATTGAAATAGAGTATAATGATTCAAATAATCATACCTTATGTCAGAGTATCAAAAAGGTGATAAAAGAGAGAAATTATTCTATTTTGAAGAGTGTAGTAAATTTTTAGAGGAGAATTAAATGAAGAAAAGTTTTACTTTATTAGAGTTGATTGTTGTAATTGTTGTAATAGGTATTTTAGCATCAGTGGCTTTACCAAGACTTTTTGCTACGAGAGATGATGCTCAGGTTGTTAAAGTTAAAACAGATGTCTCAAATATCAGAAGTGCTATTGCAAGTGTTAGAGCTACTAATCTTATGAAAGGGAAGGTTGCTTATCCTGAGGCTTTAGATGATGCCGATAAGAATAAAGAGGGAGAGGAGTTGTTTGATGGAAATAAGAGTATTGGAAAAATTTTAGAGTATCCAATCTATTCAAAAAATGCAGAAGGTCATTGGATGAAAACAGGTGATACCAATTATAGTGTTAAATTGGTTAGACAATCTATTAAATTTAATTATTATCCAAGTAATGGACATTTTGATTGTAAAGGGCTTAATTCAGGAGATGCTGATGATCTTTGTGCAAAGGTTACAAGATAAAATTTTATGAGTGCGGAATTATAGGCACTCCCTCTATTTTTACTTATAGTTCCTCTTTTCAAAATATTTTTAATATAGTAAAGGTTTCATTAAGAGGTAAAGAGAAAAAAGCGGTTGTTTTAAAAGAGGTTCAAAAACCCTCTTTTAAATGTTTGCCAATTTTAGAAACTATCTGTTCCTTGTCTCAAACTGAGCAAAATTTTGTTAAGTTTATCTCTTACTATTACTTTTCTACAATATCTCAAACTTTGGCTATTTTTTATTTAATAAAAAGTGGTAGTTTTCACTTAGAGAAAGAGCTAAAAACTTCTATAATTTTAAATAAGCCTCAGCAACAGGTTTATAACTTTATTTTAGAAAAGAGAGTTGCCCTTCTTTTTGGTGATACAGGAAGCGGTAAAACTGAAATTTATATTAAGTTGATTGAGTATTATCTAAATCAAAATAGAACCGCTCTTCTACTATTACCAGAGATATCTATCACTTCTCAAATTGAAAAAAGGTTAAAACTTCATTTTAAAGAGCATCTTATTGTATGGCACTCTAAAATTTCAAAAACTCAGAGAGAGAAAAATTTAAAGTTAATTGAAGAGGGAAGGGTTGGAGTTGTTGTGGGGGCAAGAAGTGCCCTTTTCCTTCCATTAAAAGAGTTGGGGATTATTATTGTAGATGAGTTTCATGATGATAGTTATAAATCTCAATCGATACCAACCTATAATGCAAAAGATTTGGCAATTTATAAAGCTAAAAAAGAGAATATCAAAGTTGTATTGGGAAGTGCCACTCCTCTTATAAGTGATATATATAAATATGGTTATGTCAGATTAAGAGGTAACTATTATCAAACAACTAAAAAGTTATCTTTTACCTCCTTTTTTGATGATGTTATTAAAAAGATAGAGTTAAAATTGAAAGAGAAAGAGCAGATTATTATCTTTATACCCACACGAGCAAATTTTAAATATATGATTTGTAAAAGTTGTAATAGAGTTATTAAATGTCCCTATTGTGATGTTAGTATGAGTCTTCACACTTCAAAAAGGCTTTTAAAATGTCACTATTGCAACTATACTCAACCCATTGTTACTGAGTGTCCAGAGTGTGGAGGAGGGGAGTTTCTTAATGAAAGATTGGGAAGTAGTGAGGTTGTAGATATTTTAAAGGAGAGATTTCCAAATTGTAATGTTGAAAAGTTTGATAAAGATGTTATTACTTCCAAAAGTAGATTGGAAAAAGTTTTAAAAAGGTTTGAAGATAAAGAGATAGATATCTTAGTTGGAACTCAGATGATAAGTAAGGGGCATGATTATGATGTGGGATTGGTGGCGATTTTGGATATAGATTATCTTTTGAATATGCCAGATTATAGAGCGAGAGAGAAGGCATTGTCTCTTTTTATTCAAGTTTCGGGACGAGCGGGTAGAAGAAGAGATGCTGAAATTATAGTTCAAACAGCAAATCCTCAATTTTTTATGAAAAATTATGAGGAGTTTATTAAGGAAGAGCTTAAATTTAGAAAGGAGTTTCAATATCCTCCCTTTTCAAAAATAGCAAGAATTGAGTTTAGCGATAAGGATAGAGATAAAGCATATCAAAAAATGTTAGAGGTTAAGGAGTGTTTGGAGAGAGAGCAATTGGAGATTTTGGGATTTGGAGAAGCACCTATTTCTAAAATTGCTAACAGATATAGATATCAAATAGTGATAAAGGGAGTTGCTATTCATAAGCAGATATGGAGATGTATTGATAACTCTGTTAAAGTTGATATGGATGCTTTAAATTTTGGATAAAAGAGGAGAAAAGATGATATAATTATGAAAACTTTTTTGAAGGAGAATTAAATGTTAAAAAAGGTTGTTTTATCTTTTATTGGAGTAGGATTGCTGTTTGCTATGACAGGTAGAGAAATTATGGATAAACAGAAAGAGTTACAATCGACAGATTCGGAAGAGACCAAAGAGTATATGATTTTAATCAATGAGGATGGAAGTAAAGAGAAGAGAGAGGTATCAGTTAAAAAGAAAAAAAATGGAGATGATTTAACAAATAGTTTAATTGTATTTGTAAGACCGGCTGAGGTTCAAGGAACCGCTCTTTTAAATATCCAGCAAGATGGTGGAGTTGAATTGCAATATGTTTATATGCCAGCTCAAAAAATTTTACAAAGAATTGCACAGGGAGCAAAAAAGAGTTACTTTATGGGAACAGACTTTACTTATGAAGATTTAAGTCCTGATAAATTAGATAATTATAAATATAAGTTGATAAAAGAGGAGAAAGTTAAAGTTACTGCATCAGATAAAAATGAGGATTGTTATGTTGTTGAAGCAATTCCAACAGATGCTTATAGACCAAAAACTAACTATGGTAAAAAAATTCTATGGATTACAAAAGATAAATTTTATACCAAAAAGGTTGAGTTTTATGATAAAAAACTAAATTTTATTAAGAGTGAAGTTTCTTGGAACTTTGTAAATAAGGGAGGGACTGTATATAGACCTTTAAAAGTGTTTGTTAATAACAAAAAAGAGAATCATAAAACTTTGGTGAAAGTTTCTAATATAAAAATCAATCTACCAATTAGTAATAAAATTTTTACAAAAAGATATTTAGTGAATGAGGAGCATATGATAGATGAGTGATTTTTTACTTTTTTTTGTGAGATGGAGGAGGATTTTTGTTCCTCTCACTCTGATTTTAACTTTGATTTCTCTATTTTTTATAAAAAGTATTCATTTGAGTGGTTCCACAAAGAAATTTTTTATAAAAAATGACCCAGACTATTTTTTATATGAAAAGAGTGTAAAGAAGTTCGGTTCGGATAATAGTTTAGTTATTGCTATCAAAGATGAAAATCTTTTTGAATATGAAAAACTGAAAAAAATCTCAAAATTGATAGATAAGTTATCTGAGGTGGATGGGGTTGAATATGTAGATTCTCTTTTTAATAAACAAAATATAATCTACCGAGATTATGAACTTCACAGCGAACTATTTATTGACCCAGATAACATTCCAAAATCTAAAAAAACATTGGAGCAGATTAAAAAAGATGCACTAAATAATCCTTTAATAAATGGAAATTTAATAGGAGATAATGGAAAAATCCTTTTTCTAAATGTTGTTGCAAAAAACTCTGATGATTCTCAATTTAATATAGTTTTAGTTAGAAAGATAAGAAAATTATTAAAAGAGTTTAACTCTTTGGATAATACTCTTTTTGGTTCTCCCTATATCAATGAGCAGGTTATAAACTATATTTTACACGATACCTTTTTTACCGTTCCATTTGCTATTTTAGTAATTTTTCTTACTATTCTATATAATATAAAAAGTTTTAAATTAACTCTAATTCCATTAACAACCTCTGCTCTTTCAATTATAATTGTATTGGGATTTATGGGGATTACAGGGATACCTTTAACAATTTTAACAGCAGTTATCCCCGCACTTATTATTTTGATTGGAACTACTGAGGATTCCTATTTAATTACTGAATTTGTTGAGGAGAATAGGGAGGGGGTTGATAAAGAGTTTATTATAAAGGCTATTAGTGCCAAATTGGGATTGGCAATTGTTTTAACTGCTACAACTACAATTGTGGGATTTATCTCTATCTATCTAAATAAAATTATCGTTTTGCAAGAGTTTGCAATTGTTGCTGGATTTGGGTTGTTTATAAATTTTATTATTACACTTATCTTTGTTCCAAATATGCTCTATTTAATGAATCTTAAAATATCAAAAAAGGAGACGGTTAATTATACTTCTATTTTAAAACTTACAGAAACTACTTTTCTTTTTCATACTAAAAAGGTCTATTTGATTGTTTTTGTTTTAATAGCAGGTTCTATAATTTTTATTCCAAATATAATTTTGGATAATAATACTTTGAACTATTTTAAAAAGGAGTCTGATGTTAGAAAAAGAGCGGATTTTTTTAAAAAATATAACAATGGAATTCAGTCATTTTATATAGTAATTGAAAGTAATAAAAAAGGGGCTTTTAAGGAGTGGAAATATCTCCATCAATTGGAAAAGATTGAAAAATTTATAAAGGATAAGACTAAATTTAACTATTCTCTTTCAATTGCTGATAATCTTTCTTTGGTAAATCAAGAGATGCATCGAGGAGATAAAAAGTTTTTTAGAGTTCCTAAAACAAAAGCTGCTATCTATCAAAACTATCTCTTTTTTCATAGAAAAGATGTAAGAAGATATGTTGATGAGAAGTATCGTGTTGCTAAGATAGATGTTTGGCACAATATTTTTTCATCTAATCAGTTTAATAAAGAGAAGAGGTTATTGGAAAACTATTTTCACTCTATTGAAAAGGAGTTGGGAGTTAAAATTTATATAACAGGGAAAAATGTTTTATTAAACAGAGCCGCAGATACAATCTCAGTTGGGCAAACCTTTTCAATAGGAACAACCTTACTTCTTGTGTTTCTTTTAATCTCCGCAGTTTTCAAAACTTTTAGAGCGGGAGTTTTAATTATACTTGGTAATGCTGTTCCAATAATAACTCTTTTCGGTTTAATGGGATTATTAAATATACCTCTAAATGTAGTTACTGCTATTATTGCCACTATCACCTTTGGAATAGTTGTTGATGATACTATCCATTTGATGATGAGATATAGATATGAGCATAACAATCTTTTCTCAAAGAAGAGAGCTATTTTGAACTCAATTGAGGGAGAAGGAAGAGCGGTTTTATTAACGACTATCTCTTTAATGATAGGTTACTTAACATTGGCCACTTCTCAGTTTATACCAGTTATTGAGTTTGCACTTTTATCTATATTTACAATTTTTATAGCAGTTTTATCAGACCTATTTGTGGTGCCGGCTCTTTTGAGAAGAATTGAGATAGTTGATAAAAATTAAGATAAGGAGAACTTAAATATGGTAAAAAAGGGATTATTTGCTTTGTCGATTATTGTAGCGACTGCTTATTCGGGTGATATTGATGACCCAGATGCTCTATTTAATGATAATTTTCAGCAAGAACCTCAAAAGGAACAGAGTAACAGTGGTGGAGAGATAGATGATTTAGATAGTATGTTTGCTGATACAATGGAGGAACCGAAGAAAGAGAAAAAAGCGAAAAAGAGTTATAGTTTGAAGATGAGTGGTTTCTTTAAAACAAGAGGTTATGGATTTTTGAGAAAAACTCATTATGAAGCTAAAAATAACTCTCAATTTCAAGATGACTCAATTTTAGAGGTAGATAGTAAATTGAAAAAGGGTAATTATCTATTAACAACTTCTATTTTTGGAATTATTGGAACAGAGCATAACACCTATAATTATAGAGAAACTCTTCACGAATTTAGAGATGTTAATAAAGAGGTCTCAATGGGAGGGATAAAAGAGTTTTATCTATTGAGAACAGGAGAGAATTTGGATTTTACTTTTGGAAAAAGAATTTTTAAAAACGGAATATCAACAATCTATTCTCCTTCTGATATCTACAATTATACTTTGGCACCGGACCCATTGGACCCATATACTTTGGGAGTTTGGTTAGTTGATTTTGAGTATTATAGAGGCGATTCAAGTTATGGATTTATCTTTTTCCCATTTATTTCCAACTCTAAAAGTTTCTCTTTAAAGAGTAGATGGTCAGGAACTGCGGATAAAAACAAGCAGATATCAAACAACTTTGTTGTGCCAGAGGGTTCTGAAATCAAAGAGGATGGAGAAAACAAGGTAAGAGCTCTATTTAGATATAAAACTAATCAAATTATATTAGGACAGGGATTAGATTTTATATTTGATATTGGAGCAGGACCATCTCTTTACACGGTTTTAGTTTATACAGATAAAGAGAATACCTATTTAGAAACAAGACCTTATGGTTGGTATGTTAGCACCGGTTTTTCTACCACTTATAAAAAGTTAGAGGTTCATGGAGAGGTTTATTATCAAAATGCCTATATGGATAAAGATGATGATTTTATCTCAGCTGTTGGAGGAGCAACATATACCTTAGATAAGTGGGTTGATAAGGTTGGATTTGATAAAATCAATATGACGATGGAGTATGTTAAAGAGATTATTGTTGATAGTTATAATCCAGATATAACATATCGTTCCTCTGAAAATGAAAGAGCTCCTAAGAATGATATTCTTATAAACATATCTGCTGAGGTAAATGATAAAGTTTCTTTTAACTATTTTGCTAATTTTAGATTATCTATTAAACAGAATAAAGATTCAGGAAGATATCAAAAACTTAGCACTCAATATAAAGTAAAGGATGGATTACTCACTAACTTTTTTGTAGAGTTTTTTAATGGAGATGTGAATAGTTATTATGGGAAATGGAGAGAGAACGATAGAATAGGAATAGATTTAAAATACTATTTCTAAATCTCCTCCTTAGGTTCCTCTATGTAGTAGCCTTGGAGATAATCTATTCCTATATTTTTGCATATGTTAAAAATCTCCTCATCAGAAACAAATTCAGCGACTGTTTCTATTTGTAGTTCTTTGGCTAAGAAAACAGCACTTTTAGCGATTGCGAGTTTGGTAGGGTCATTTACAATTCCCTTAATTATGCTTCCATCAATTTTAAGAAAGTCTGGTTCAAATTGAAAAATTCTTTCTAAGTTAGAGTAACCGCTTCCATAGTCATCTATGGCTATTTTTATACCCAGTTTTTTAACACTCTTAATAAAATGTAATACTACATCAAAGTTTTGAATAGCTTCATCTTCCAAAAGTTCAATAATCACTCTATCTCCGACATTATATTTTTTCAATATTTGAAATAGAAAATCTAAGAGTTCATTATCTTCCATATCGATACTACTTAAATTTATTGAAAAATTATATGGTTTATCTTTCATATAGGAGAATGTTTTTTTTATCATAATTTTTGTGATTTGAGGATATTGGTCAGATTGTTTTGCAATATCTAAAAAGAAAAAGGGACTCATCAGAGAGTTATCTTCCTTTTTTATTCTAACTAAACATTCATATTTGTTTATTTTATTGTTTTTTAAATCTAATATGGCTTGATAGACAGGAATAACTCTATTTTCCTCAATTGCTTTGTCGATATATTCTATCATTTGCATTGTATGTTCTATATTTCTTGCCATCTCTTTATATATTGTGTCTGCTACCAAATATGGAATGTTTTTTTTAACAATTTCTTTTAATGTTAAAAGACCTATCTGAATAAAATCCTCTTTTATTCGGTTTCCTATGATATTTATTTTTAAATCACTTTGAAAAAGTTCTTTACCAAAAGTTTTTTTATTTATCTCTTTATATAGAGTTTTTGCATATTTTTTTATCTTTTCAAGAGGGAATAGTTCCTCTGTTTCCCAATAGACGGCAAATCTATCTTCGCTCAACACAAATATGTTATTGTTTTCTATATTGCATACTTTTTTTATATGTTCTATAAGGTCTAAGATTATTATTTTTGTTCCCTCAATTCCATATAGATAGGTGATATTCTCAAAATCTCTAATTTGAAAAAATAGTCCATTTGGATGTATAGAGGTATAAACCTTTTCTCTTAGTGATTGGATATTTGGTAGTTTATAATATGGATCTATTCTTGCTTTAATGTTTTGAATATATAGATGTCTCATCTGAGCAAAACTTTTTACTCTTAATTTTAGTTCTTGCATATCAAATGGTTTTGAGATATAGTCATTTGCTCCACTATTAAAGGCTTTAACTTTGTCCTCTTTGCTATCAAGAGCGGTTACCATAAGAATGGGTATATTAGCAAGATTTTCATCATTTTTGATATATTTGATAGCTTCAAATCCGTTCATTATAGGCATAACAGCATCCATAAGTATTACATCTGGATTTTCTTTTTTTGCAATTTCAATTGCTTCCTTTCCATTTGTTGCTTCAACTATTTGATATCCATCTTTGGCAAGAGCCATTTTAGCAATAAATCTATTTGTAGGCTCATCATCTGCTATTAAAATTTTTAAATCTCTGTTGTTTAAAGAAAAATCCACAACATCCCCTTTATTTTTTTGATACATAATTTTATCGAAAAAAATAGGAATTGTGAATAGAAAATGTATAAAAAGAGAAGAAAGGAGAGAGAGAAATTATTGATTAAATTTCGTTATAATCGATACCCTCTTCCTCTTTTAATTGATTGATTAGTTTTTGTTTATATTCATCAATATCAAGAGTAATTCTTGCAACACCTGTATCCATTGCGGCTTTTGCAACTGCTACCGATAAATCTACAAATACTCTTCTATCAAATGGTTTTGGAAGAACATAATCTTTTCCAAATTTTAAATCAGCTCCATTGTAAGCATCTTTTACATATTGAGGAACTGGTTTTTTAGCTAATTCTGCAAGAGCATGACAAGCTGCAAGTTTCATTTCCATATTTACAGCTTTTGCTCTTACATCTAAGGCACCTCTAAAAATATATGGAAATCCTAAAACATTGTTAATTTGGTTTGGATAATCGCTTCTTCCTGTTCCTATAATTAAATCATCTCTAACTTCAAGTGCTAATTCTGGTTTAATTTCTGGGTCTGGATTAGCCATAACAAATAACATAGCATTTGGCGCTAATGTTTTAACCATTTCTTGAGTGATACAATTTGCAACAGAGTTACCAACAATAACATCTGCATCAACCATAGCTTCCGCAAGTGTAGATATATTCATATCAACAGCCCAAGGTTGTTTATATTTATTTAAATCAGTTCTTTTTGTAGTAATAGGTCCCTTACTATCTGTAACAATAATATTTTTAGCTCCAAGTGCTTTATACATTTCACAAGCTGCAAGACCCGCTGCACCTGCTCCAATAACTACAATTTTTAAATCTTCAATTTTTTTATTTCCAATTTCACAACCATTTAAAATAGCTGCTGCTGAGATAATAGCAGTTCCGTGTTGGTCATCGTGGAAAATTGGAATATCACAAATCTCTTGTGCTCTTTTTTCAATCTCAAAACATTCAGGTGCTTTGATATCTTCAAGGTTAATTCCACCAAATGTAGGTGATACCGCTTTTACAAACTCTACCATTTTATCTATATCTGTTAAATCTACCTCTAAGTCAAATGAGTTTATAAAAGCAAACTTTTTAAATAAAACACCTTTACCTTCCATTACCGGTTTTCCTGCAAGAGCACCTATATTTCCAAGTCCTAAAACAGCTGTTCCATTTGAGATAACTGCAACTAAGTTTCCTTTTGCTGTATATTCATATGCTAAATCTGGATTTTTTTCAATTTCAAGACATGGCTCAGCAACTCCTGGTGAGTAAGCGATTGATAAATCTCTTGCATCTTTGACTGGTTTTGTAACTTCTACACTAACTTTTCCTGGTATCGGTTTAGCATGATATTCTAAACATTCCTCTTTTGTGATTGGTTTCATTCAATCTCCTTGTTTTTTTTGATACAATTATATAAAAATTTTTTCAAAAGTTACCAAATTAAACAAAATCACTCCTTTTTTTTAAAGAAGTGTTACAAATTGTAAAAGGAATTGAGATGATGATAGATACACATACACATTTGGATAGTGAAACTTATATTTCTGATTTAGAAGAGGTGTTAAAAAGAGCCGAAGAGGTAGGGGTAAAAAAGTTTATTATTCCTGCGGCTCATCCAAAAGATATAAAAAGAGCGGTGGAACTTGCGGATAAATATGAAAATATCTATTTTGCAGTTGGAGTTCATCCAATAGATATAGTTCATTTTGAATATGAGTATTTATTAGATTATATAAACAATCCAAAGTGTGTAGCAGTTGGAGAGATTGGACTTGATTATCACTATACAAAAGATACAAAAGATTATCAAATAGAACTTTTTCAAGAACAACTCGATATTGCT
>CAZBVR010000015.1:0-6933 GCA_964495415.1 uncultured Nautiliales bacterium | reverse complement strand
CCCCTCTACAAAAGCTTTCTCTGCTTTTTGGATATCTTTATTTGCTAAATGTTGTTTAAATTCTATATATTTTTCTTTTATCATGGAGTTCCTTTTTTTTAAAGGAATTATAGCATAAAACTATACCCCCACAACAATCTTTCCATCCCTAACATTACCTTTTTTGTAGGCTTTTGTTTTTTCTGATTCTTTAATTTTTTCTAAATTAGCAGAAGATAGGTTTTCTTTTTCTTCTTTTAATTTTTCAATCAATTGTTTATAAAACTCATCATCCAATAAAGATATATCTAAAACCTCATCTTTTTCAAAAAATTGTTTTAACATCAAGACTGCTTCCTCATCAGTTGGATAATCAATTTCTAATTTATTATCAAATCTTCCTTCTCTAATTGATGCTTGGTCTAATCTGTTTTTATAGTTTGTAGCACCTATTAAAATAATTTTGGAATCATCAGATTTTATCCCTTTTTCATCTTCTAAATAACTAAGCAAAGTTCCTCTTACATTAAAATCCATCTGTTTATTGATTAAGGTATCAATTTCATCAAAAAAGAGAACTATTCCTCCTTTATTTGTCATTTTAGATAGTTTAATAGTATATGAAAATATAGTTTCTAACTTTTTTAAAATATCAAGAGAAGAGTAACCTATAAAATCTTTACTTAATACTCTAATATAATAAAAATCATTTTCTCCAGCCAAGGCCTTTGCAAAAGTTGTTTTTCCATTCCCCGGAGGTCCATATAAGAGATGTCCTCTTTTTGGCTTGATATTAAATTTTTTCATATTGTTTTTCTCTTCTTGTGAAGAGAGGATATATTGAACTTCATCTTCAAGAGCTTCTTTTACTTTATCATATCCTATTACATCATTAAAATTACATTTGACATTATCAATAATTTCAATTGAGCCTATCTCTTTTTTAAAATTATCTACTAATGTTCTCTCTTCTGATTTTAAAATATCATAAAATATCCTTTTAGTAATTAAAGTTTCATTATCCCCTACTCTTTCTCGTATTTTCTTAACAAAATTATCAATATCTCTACCTGAAAATCCTTCTATCTTTTTAATAAACTCATTTCTCCAAGGTTGTTTGAATAGTTTAAAATTTTTAAATTTTTTATCAAACATAGCCTCCCTCTCTGTATCATCTGGAAGGTCTATTTTAAATTGAGTTGATAATCTACTAATGATAGCATTATCAATTACTTCTAATCTATTTGTAGCGCCAATAACAAAGATAGCCTGTTTTCCACTCATTGCCCCATCAATTTCTACTAAAAATTGATTTACCATATCTTTTAGATAACTATCTGTATCTGCCCCACCTCTTTTTGGAAAAATTGTATCAATCTCATCTAAAAAAAGAATTGTAGGAGCATTTGCTCTAGCTTCCTCAAAAATCCTTTTTACTTTGCTACTTGTTTGCCCAATATATTCACCTTTTAAATCTGCAAGTGTAGGAGCCATATAGTTCATATTATACTCATTAGCGATAGCTTTTGCTATATAAGTTTTACCGGTCCCCGGAGGCCCATACATTATAAAACCTTTTTGAGCATTTTCCCTATCGTCTCTAAATTGATTCATAATTTTTATTATCTCTTCTTTTATCTTTCTATGTAGAACCACATCTTCAAAAGTTATCTTCTCTTCAATAGGTTTTGATAGGGCATCTTCAAATAATTCCTGTCTTAACTCCTTTATATTATTTTCTAAAACTCTTTTTAAAACTCTTATAGCTTCTCTTAAACTTTTTTTGCTTGCTTGAATAGAAGTTACTATATTTTGAAACTCCTTTTCAATTATTTCAATTTCTGCTCTATTTTTAAAGAGATATCTTCTATAAGCTTTTGATATTTCTATTTGAGAAGGGTTACCAATATATAACATATTTGGAGCATTCAAATCTATCTCATAATCAAACTCTTTTAACTTTTCGGGGTCTTTTATAGAGATAACTATAAAAGAGTTTTTTGATTTATCCCAATTTCTTACTCTTCTTAAAACAGAATAATCCTTATCTGCTGTGTATAATCCTGCTCGCCACTCAAACTCATCAAAAAACACAACAACTCTTTTTTTATCTAAATTTTCCTCTATTAGTTCTAAAATGTTATCATCTGCATACTCTTGTGAGTTTTCTATCTCTGTATCAATATCTTTGTTATTTCCAATTGGTAACTCATCAAGTCCAACCCCTAAACCTTCTGATATTACCTTTTTACCAAAAAACTCTCTTAGATTTTCTACTCTTTTACCTCTACTGTCTATCGCTTCAAATTCTGCTTCTGTTTTTAGGGTTATGAAAATATCTGCTTTTTGGATATTGATAAAATAGAGAAAAAGATTATTTTTTAACTCCTCTATACCTAAATGAGAATCAAAAAAGAAGTAATCATTTAACCCTTTTCCATAAAGATAAAAAAGCGAAACTCCCTTTTTGATACCTGAATCAATTTTATTAAGAAATCTATGATTTTTAAACATCATTAAGCCTTATCTTCTGGTAGTGTTGTAAATACAATTTTACTATTTTCAATCTCTTCTTTTATTCTATCTATCTCCTGCTTTATCTTTTTATAATTATCCAACTCCCTTTCTAACTCTTGTCTGTTATTTACTTGCAACTCCCTTTCTATCTTTTTAATCTCCTCTTTAATTTTACCTAACTCCCCTGTTTTAGATAATAATTCTCTTTTTTTCTCTAAAATTTCTGAATGTTTATCTATCTCTTTTAACACTGCTTCTAATTCATTTTCTACACTTTTAAGAGAAACTTTTTTATCATTATTGTTTTTTCTAATTTCTAATTTTCTTTTTTGCAAATTTTTAACTATTGTAGATGTAACTGTTCTAATAATATCTATCTTTCTAATAAACTCTTCATCATCAAAAAATCTACTTGCTATAAATTTTTCAATTATAGGCAAAGAGAGAGGCTCTACAAGTAGTAGATTATTTAATACCTCATCTCTATTTTCTTTAACTTGTTCTTTTACAAAAGTTACCACCTCATCAACATTTGATTCATCTATCGCACAAAATAGTGCTTCAAATAGGTCTTTGTTATATGAGGTTACCTTTTTTTGGAATGAATCAGTATCAAGTGTTAAAAATCTAAAAATAGCATCTAATTCACATTTACTCATTATCTTGCCCTTTGTTGATTGTTTGAAGTTTTTGTATCTGCTCTTTTATCTCTAAAAATTACCGATTTTCCATTTTTAGTAACATCTGTAAGAGGAATACCTTTTTCATTAAACACTTTTTGCATCTTTTCCCATCTTACCCCACAAGTTCCGTTTGTATTTTCTATATGATTTAGATTTACAATTACTTTTCCATCTTCATCAAATCTAATCTCTTCAAAATTGATAGTATCTCCATTTTGACATTCAAGTCTAAATCCATTAACAAAATTATCATCTATTGCCACTAACTTAGCTCTACTAAACATCAAATCATTAAGCATAATTTTTCTAATTTTAAAGGCTAAATTGATAGAAGCTTCTATATTTTCTCGTAATTTATCTGCTTTATCAGATATCTCTTCATACAATTGTTTTGCCTTACCTAAAATAGTGTTAGCATCTTGAAATTCCTCATTTTCTATACTATTTTGAGCTTCTCTAATTAAATCAAAAAATTCTTTTTGAGTAGTGCTATTTTTGTAATGGTCATAGTATTCCAATTTAGAGATACTCTCATTTGAACCTTCTAAAATTTTTTCTACCAAAACCAACTCTTTATTCTCCCCCATCTCTTTGATATCTTTTAGCAACTCTTCACTATATCTTTTTTGTGATAGCCATTCATTATATTTTTCTTCATAACTATTTTTTAGTTTTGTAATTTCAACTGAAATAGTTGGAAATCTATTTATTACCTCTTTATCTGATAACAGATTGAACTCCTCTATTTTTGTTAATAAGTTTTTATATTCATCTGCTACAAATTTATTTGCTTTTTCTGTATCAATTGAGTTTAGAATATTTAAAATCTCCTGTTTTAGAGAGTTAGCTTCGTTTCTAATTTTTTGTATCCTATTTGCTTGTTGATTTAATCTATCTATCTCTTTATCTATATCCTCTTTTATATGGAGTTTTGAGATTGACTCCTCTTTTATCTGTGTTGATGTATGTTTTGAAGATTTGATATTATGTTTTAACTTTTGATATATAGTAGTAAGTTTGTTTATATTATCTCTAATTTGAGTAGCTTTGTCATACTCCGCATTCATATAATGACCCGCTTTTTGTTTAATTTTTTCTCTTAATTTTTCTGATTGTTTATTTAAAGATTTTATCTCTGTCTCTATTTTATCTAATTCATTTTTTAGTTTATCTGTATCTATTTTAGAGAGTTTAACGATAGATTTTTTAAGAGTTTTGATATTGTGAGTTAAATTTTTCATCTCATCTTCTAACTCCTCTTCAATTAGAGTAGTATCTGGATTATAATTTGAAATAGTTTCTATATTTTCTTGAATAGTTTTGTTATTTTTTTCTATCTCTGATATATCACTATCTATCTCTTTTTTGTAAGAATCAAAAATTCTACTTTGAACCTCTTCTGTCTCATTTAATACACTTGCAACTTCCCAACCTTTTCTTCCACTCATAATAATCCTTTCAGTTTTTTTTCTAAATTTTTAGGAGGCACCCCTATAATAAAGAGTTCTCCATTTTTTATAACAAATTCAACCTCTCTATTTTGCTGTTGAGCCATAAACTGGGCTAATTGATAACCTTCATCACTTAAAATAATAACATTTTGATTTGTAGAGCCTACAAATGGAGTGTCATAATTTAACTCTTCAATATACTCTCCATCTATTAAAATATCTATATTTTCAAAAATTTCTTTATTGATACTATTCTCTTTTAACTCATCGTAACTATAACCACTATAAACAACTATATTGAGTTTAAGTTGTTTTATCTTTTTGACAAGTTCTAAAAGTGCAAAGTTTTGCAAAAAAGGTTCTCCCCCACTAATAGTTACTCCGTCTATATCTAATTTAGATAATTGTGAGATAACCTCAGCAACTTCTATATAAAATCCCCCCTTTTCTCTATCCCAACTATCAGGCACAAGGCAGTTTTTACATCTTTTATTACAACCTTGAAACCAAATAGTAAATCTATTACCATATCCTAAAACTTTTGTATTTTTTTCTATATGGTAAAGATAAAGACTCATTTTGCAACAACTCTTATTTTGTCATTATTAGTTTTATCTGATGGAATTAAAATAATTGCATTATCATTTCTATCCATAGTTAATTTTCCATTTTCTTTCATTCCTATGTGTTTAGCTTTATCAAACTTATCAATTCTTTTACTAACAGGAATATCAATAACATCTTCCCCAAAATAATCATTAACAGCTTTGTAAAACTTTATCTCCTCTTCACTCATCTCTGATCGATTACCTTTTTTATATTCCACTAAATCATCATAATAGGAATTTACAAATACTTTTGGAGTAGCTAATTGAGAAATTAGATTAAATAAAGACTTTGGAGAATTATCCTCTATCTTTTTGTTTTTGCGATAGATAGATAAAGCTGGATTATTTATAATAGAGTTTAAAAGATTTAATAACTTTTCATTTTCAAAAACTTCTTTATAATTAAGTAGATTTTCTTTTTCCTCTTCTAGTTTCTCTTCTAAACTGCTATTTTTATCTTTACAACTATCAAAGTATTTTTCTAATTGTGCTTTATCATCTTGGAGAGATTTTATCTCATTTTTATATTTATCTATTTTTTTCTCTTGTTTAGTTATCTCTTTATCTTTTAACTCTATAGAATCTAATAACTGCTTATTTTCCCCCTCCGTCTCAGTAATTTGTTTTTCAAGTTCAACAATTTTCTGAGACTGTTCATCAATTTTATTTTGCAACTCTTTTAAAGTCTCTCCTGTATTTAAAAAGATATTTTTTAGCCATTTTAACATTTCATCCTCTCTTTTTTCTCTTTTTTTTATATCCTCTTCTAAAAAACTATTTAAACTTTTGAAACTATTTTCAATATCATCTTTTAGCAATTTTACAACATTTTGACTATTGTTTTGAATTTGAGTTTCAAGTATAGTTATTTTCTTTTCTAAATTATCAACATTATCTTTAAGAGTGTTTTCTAATGATATTACCTTCTCCTCTACCCTATTTTCTGAACTTTCAATTTTACTTTTAAAACTACTCTCTAATAGTTCTATTTTTTTTTCTATTTTACTATTGTCTGGTTCAAATTTAACCTTTATCTCATTAGCAGTAGTAATTGTCATATTTTTTTTCTCCTGATATTCATTAAAATTTTCTTCGTTTTCTTTTGTAATTTCTGACATTATTTCTCCTTTTATATTATTTGAAAGAGGAGAAAAAACTACTTTTTTCTCATATCTTCTCCTAAAATAATTTCTCCTTTTTCAAGGTCAATAATAAACTTCTTAGTTTCATTAAGATTTTCACCCTTTTTATTCCCAAACATACACTCTATATAATGTCTATCATAAGGTTTTGCCCATAAATCATTTTTACCATTTTCCATAACCTCATTAGGAATAACTATATTGTGACAAAATAGGTTTTCATCATATTCATCTTCTAATGTAGAAACTTTTGAATAATATATTTTTATCATGTTTTTCTGTTTTCTTCCAATAATTTTATATTCACTATTTTCATTATCACCGTGTGAGAATATCGCTTCTGCATCTGCTCCCTCCTCTTCTACATCATCAATATCCCAAATATATCTATCAAGAGGCATATTTTTACCTGTTGAACCTTTTTTCGAGTAGTTATAAACTCCTACATTTTCCAACATCAACACACCCTTAGCTACTGCATTTTTTGGAGTAATGTGAAGTTTTTTATTTTCATCTTTATCTTTTTTATCTGTTATCATATCGATATTTGCAT
>CAZBVR010000014.1:0-17914 GCA_964495415.1 uncultured Nautiliales bacterium | reverse complement strand
TTTATTAGATTATATAAACAATCCAAAGTGTGTAGCAGTTGGAGAGATTGGACTTGATTATCACTATACAAAAGATACAAAAGATTATCAAATAGAACTTTTTCAAGAACAACTCGATATTGCTATTGAATATAATAAACCGGTGATTATTCATATTAGAGATGCAAATAAAGATGCTTTTGATATTTTGGATAATTATACAAAAAAATATCCACAACTAAAAGGAGTGTTACATTGCTATAATGCTGATGAGCAGTTTCTTAAATTTAAAGATAATTTTTATTATGGAATAGGGGGAGTTATTACATTTAAAAATGCGAAAAAACTTATAAATGTATTTCCAAAAATTCCAAAAGAGAGAGTTGTTTTAGAAACAGATAGTCCCTATTTAACTCCACATCCATATAGGGGAAAAAGAAATGAATCAAGTTATATTAAATATGTTAGAGATAAAATATCGGAGTTATGGGGAGTATCTCCGGATGAGGTTGAGAAGATAACAACAGAAAATGCAAGGGAACTTTTTAAAATATGAAAAGGTTACCTTTTTTTCTTCTCTTTATTTTATCGTTTCTGCACTCAACCCTATTGGAGACTATGTCAAGTAAAAATTTAGAGATACTCCACTCGTTGGATATAGAGAAGGAGTTTATAAATGATAAAAAAACAAATCAACTTTTTGAAATCTATTCAAAAAAGAAAAAAAAGTATTATTTAAATGTTTTAGAAAATGGATATAGTTATATTCCCTTAATTAAAAATGAGATACAAAAAGCTAAAATACCGACTAATTTAGTTTTTGTAGCTATGGCTGAAAGTTATTTTTCTTCAAAAGCTAAAAGTAATAGGTCGGCAATAGGTTTGTGGCAATTTATCCCCTCTACGGCAAGAAAGTTTGGATTAAAAATTGATAATTATGTTGATGAAAGAAAAGACCCTATAAAATCGACTGTGGCAGCCATTAAGTATTTAACTTATTTAAAAAATAAAACTCACAAATGGTATAGAGCTATTATGGCCTACAATTGTGGAGAAGCGAGAATTATTGAGGCTATAACAAGAGCAAAATTGGATAAGTATTGTAAAACTCATAATTGTAAAAGAGATAAAAAAATTAGAAAGTTTAGAAGAATAATTTATGAGTATCAATATAAAAAAGGGAGTTTTGCTTCATTGTATAGGGTTTATAAAGAGGTAAATAAACTTTATCCTTACCAATTGTCAATTATGGAACTTTTAAAAGTGCAAAAAAAATTAAAAAGGCAGTATTTACCAAAAGAGACAAGATTTTACATTAGAAAAATTGTAGCAATGAGTTTTCTTTTAAATTCAGAAAATTTTGTTGCTTATCAAAACCATTATCTTTTGAATAGAGGTAATGTTTCCAATTTAACAAAAGTGAAAGTTCCCGCTGGGACAAATCTTTCTTTTGTGGCAAAGATGTTGGGAATAGATTATCAAGCACTTTTAAGAAATAATAGACATTTGAGATATGGATTTACTCCACCAAATGAGGATAGTTATATCTATATTCCATATAATAAGTTAGCAGATTTTAGATTAAATTTTGATAATATCAAAAATATCTCAAAAAAAATTGTTTATAGAGTGCAAAAGGGAGACTCTTTATCAAGAATAGGAGCTAAATTTGGAGTAAATTATAGAATTATTAAAGATTTCAATAATCTTAAATCAAACTTTTTGAGAATAGGTCAGAAGTTAGTTATTCCTATAAAAAATAATCTAAAAATTGAAAGAAGAGTTGTTTATAAGGTAAAAAGAGGGGATAATTTAAGATATTTGGCTAAAAAGTTTCATACATCATATAAAAAGATAAAGAGAATAAATAGATTAAAAAATGATACAATTTATCAAAATCAAACATTAGTTATTCCTATAATGGTAACTGTTGAATAGAAAAGGAAAAAGTTTGATGAAATACTTCTTTTTTATATTTACAATAGTTTTTTTATTAACGGGGTGTTCAGATAAACAGGAACCAACTCTTATTGTAAAAAAAAGCAAACATCCCCCTAAATTAAAACCTTATAAAGTGTTAGGAAAATGGTATTACCCTATTGCTGTGGAGGTTGGAGATAGATTTCAGGGAATTGCGAGTTGGTATGGACCAAATTTTCATGGAAAACTTACTGCAAATGGCGAGGTTTATAATATGTATGCCTATACAGCCGCAAACAAAATACTTCCTATGGGAACAAAAGTTAGAGTTACAAATTTGAAAAATGGAAAAAGTGTTGTTGTGAGAATAAATGATAGAGGTCCTTTTGTTGAGGATAGAATTATTGATGTAAGCTATATAGCGGGTAAAAAGTTGGGGTTAAATAAAAGTGGAACAGCACCCGTAGAACTTATAGTAGTAGAAACTCCATATTTATCAAAAAAAGTAACTAAAAAAAGAAAAATAGTCAAAAAAAATGGTAAAATAAAAATTCAAATAGGGGCTTTTAGAAGAAAAGAGGGAGCCTTTGAGACAAAAAGAAGATATAAAAAATATGGCAAAAAGGTTTTTGTTTCAAAAGTTGGAGATAAGTATAAAGTTTTTATAGGATATTTTTATAGCAGAAATGAAGCAATGAAATTTAAAAATAGATTTAAAATAAAAGGATTTATAATTGACTGAGATATCAAGAGAAACAAAAGAGACTAAAATAGAGTTGAGATTGGATATAAATGGAAAGGGTAACTCTAACATCTCAACTGGAATAGGGTTTTTTGACCATATGTTGGAAGCTTTTGCTAAACATAGCGGATTTGATTTAGAGGTTTTTTGTGAAGGTGATGTTTATGTTGATTATCATCATTCAGTTGAGGATGTTGGTATTGTGCTTGGTCAAGCACTTCATAAAGAGATTTTTCCTGTTAAAAATGTGGAAAGATTTTCAAATGCAGTGGCGATACTTGATGAGGCTTCTGTTGAGTGTGAAATAGATTTGGGTGGGAGAGCTTATTTAGTTTATCAATTGCCAATTGATGGAGCCATTAAAGATTTTGATTTGGAGTTGATAGAGGAGTTTTTTAAAAGTTTAGTGTTTAACTCTAAAATAGCTTGTCATCTTGTTTTGAAAAGAGGTAGAAATAGACACCACATAATAGAGTCTGCTTTTAAATCTTTTGCAGTGGCAATGAGAAGGGCTTTATATTTTAGAGATGATGAAACACCTTCAACAAAGGGAGTAATATGATTGAAATAATAGTAATAGATGTAGATGGAACTTTAACAGATGGTAAAATTTATTATACCAATTCAGGTGAGGAGATGAAGGGATTTAATATCCGAGATGGATTGATGATTAAGAGTTGGAATTTATTGGGAAAAAAAAGTATTATTTTAACAGGTAGAACAAGTAAAATTGTAGAGAAGAGAGCAAAAGAGTTGGATATCACCTTGATTAAACAGGGAATTAGAGATAAAAAAAGAGAGATGGACAAAATTTTGGAGGAGTGGGGATATAACTACTCAAATGTGGCTTTTATTGGAGATGATATGAATGATTATCTTCTTTTAAAAAGGGTGAAGAGCAGTTTTTGCCCCTTTGATGCGAATCCATTGGTGCAAGATTTAGTAAAATATAGATTGCATAAAAATGGAGGTGAAGGGTGTGTTGCTGAAATGATAGAGATTCTTCTTAAAAAAGAGAAGTTGGAGGAAGAGTTTTTAAAATTATGGACCTAAAACAACTATTTTTTCTCTCTTTTTTGTTGTTTGTCATTTTGTTCCCCTTCTTTTTTTCAAAAAAGGAGGTAAAAATAGCAGAGAGTATCGAATTACCAAATTTTGAGTCTCAAAGTGGAAAATTTGAGATTTTTAAAGATAAAATTTTAAAAGAGGGGAGTTTTTCAAATGCTTCCCTTTATAACGATAAAAACATTACAGCAGATAGGTTATATATTTACTCATTTGAGGATAATAGCACTTTTTTTGCTGTTCTAAACTATTATTATCTTTTAGAGAAAAAGTTAGTTTCATATGATTTCAACTTTTCCACTCCAAAAATTGTTGGAAAAGGGGAAAAATTGAGTTATAAAGATAAGGTTGTGAAAGCAGATAAAATTTTATATATAATAAAGGATATTGATGAATAGATTTTTGTTACTATTAACTTTTTTTTCCATTTTGCTGTTTGCTGAAAATATGGAAATTACCTCTAAACATTTTGAGTATAATCAAACCTCTAATATCTCCATTTTTGAAGGAGATGTTAATGCTACAAAGGGAGAGGATAACATTTTGGCAGATAAAATTACTCTCTATTTAACAAGTGATAAAAAGTTGAATAAATTGGTGGCAGAGGGTGATGTAAAATTTAGAGTCAAAGATAATAACTCAACTTATGTGGGTAATAGTGATAAATTGACATTTGTTGCTCCAAAGGAACTTTTTATTTTTGAGGGAGATGTTCATATTAAAAAGGTAGAAGATAATCAGCAACTTTTTGGAGAAAAAGTGATTATCAATAAAAAAGAGGGAACTGCAAAAGTTATTGGAGGAGATAAAAAACCTCTGAAATTTATTATAAAGGTGAATGAGTGAAAATAAAAGCGGTAAAATTTTTAAAATCTGCTCAATCTATTAAAGATAGTATTGAACCAACTTTTAGTGAAGTTGTTTTTATGGGAAGAAGTAATGTTGGTAAAAGTAGTTTTCTTAATAGTTTGACTAATCAGAAGATAGCAAAGATATCCTCAACTCCTGGGAAAACAAAGTTAATAAACTTTTTTGAGGTTGTGTATGAAAATGAGTTAAAAACTATTTTTGTAGATTTACCGGGATTTGGATATGCAAAGGTTAGTAAAAAGGAGCAGGAGAATTGGGAAAAAAATTTAAATAGATTTATCTCTCAAAGAAACTCTATTAAGTTATTTATCCATTTGAGAGATGCTCGACATCCAAATTTGGAGATAGATAATCGGGTTGATGAATATCTAAACTATATTAAAAATGGAGACCAAAAAATTATCACTATCTTTACAAAAATTGATAAATTAAATCAGAAAGAGTTATCTAAACTGAAAAAAAGTTATTCAGATGCGATGTTTATCTCTAACTTGAAAAAAAGAGGGATTGATGAGGTTAATAGAAAGATGTATAGCTCATTGTTTGAGGATTTTAAATGATTATTCAAAAACCAACACTTCAAGATATTAAAGCAATTCAAACTCTTTTATCTCCATTTGTAAAAG
Source organism: uncultured Nautiliales bacterium (assembly GCA_964495415.1). Taxonomy (GTDB): domain Bacteria; phylum Campylobacterota; class Campylobacteria; order Campylobacterales; family JAADDX01; genus CAZBVR01. The sequence goes on along the minus strand of CAZBVR010000014.1, from coordinate 12,712 downwards.
AGGGGATTATTTTGAAACGAGACGATGATGAAGTTGCTTCTAACATTCGTTCATATCATATTGTAAAAGAGAATGGCAGAGTTATTGGAGTAGGGGCTTTGCATATCTATTCAGCAGAGTTGGGAGAAATTAGAAGTTTAGTTGTTGAAAAGGAGTATCAAGGTAAAGGAGTGGGCAGAGCCATAATTAAAGAAATAGAGAGGGAGGCAAAACAACTGAAACTAAATAAGTTATTGACTTTAACTTATCAAAAAGAGTTTTTTGAAAAATTGGGGTTTGTTGAGATTCCAAAAGAGAGTGTTCCAAGTCATAAAGTGTGGAGTGATTGTATCAAATGTCCTCATTTTCCAAATTGCAACGAAATTTCGCTTATAAAAACTATCTAATTGAGGGGCTTTTCGCCTTTGTGGTAGTTTTATTAAGTAGTAGTTTTATCTATTTTCCTTTGATGATAGGTTTTTTAGCTTTTTCCAAAATGAATAGAGTTATTTTTTATCTATTTCTATTTTTCACAGAGGTAACTCATAATTTTCCCTTTTTGAGTTTGCTCTTTTTCTATCTAATTTTTAATACATATGTGTATCCATTTTTTCGCTCCAAAATAGATACTCATTATCTAAATTTTGTTGCTATATTCAGTTTCTATTTTTTCTATTTTGTTATGATAGATTCCTATTATATTTTAGAGGAGATACCTTTTGATTTTAACTATTTCTATATCTTTTACTATGTTTTGGTAGAGAGTTTTTTAAATTACTATAAAGAGTTGTAGATGACAAGAGTAAAAATCGTGCTGTTTTTTGTTGCTTTTTTCTATTTTATTATTTTAGGAAGAGTTTATTATCTTTCGATAGAGAAGCATAACTATTACAAAAAATTGGCACTTGAAAACATAAGAAAAAAGATATATCTAAAACCTACTCGTGGAATTATTTACGATTCTAATCATATTCCTGTTGCTTTTAATGAGTTAAAATTTACTCTTTCGCTGAAACCACATATGAAAGATAACAATTTAACTGAAACATTGAATTATATAAAAGAAGCTATTCCAACAATCTCTATTGAGAAATTAAAAAAAAGATATAAGAGAAAAAACTCTCTCTACAATCACAACTATATCTCTATTTTAGAGTATATGGATTATAATCAGAGTTTGCCAGTTATTCCAATGCTCTCTCAAAATGAAAATATAAAAATAGAGTCAGATTATTTAAGGATTTATCCATTCAAAAATGTTATGTCCCATATTATCGGATATGTTGGAAAGGCTAACTCAAAGGAGATAAAAAGTAGCCCAAAACTGAAAATTATTAAAATAACTGGAAAAAATGGGATTGAAAAATCTTATAATGATTACTTAATGGGCTCATTGGGTTATAGAGATGTAATTGTAGATGCTAAGAATAGAATTATAAAAGAGTTGAGTGTAAAAGAGCCGATTTCTCATAATATAGTTTTGAATGTTGATACAAAACTTCAATCTTTTATATATAATCTTTTTAAAAAAAGTGGCAAAAAAGGGACTATCATTGTTATGAAAACAACGGGAGAGATTGTCTCAATGGTCAATTATCCATCTTATGATGATAATCTTTTTGTAAAAGGTATCTCTGTTAAGGAGTGGAAAAATTTGATAAATAATAATTTTAATCCCTTTTTAAATAAAGCGATAGGAGGATTATATCCACCAGGTTCAGTTGTAAAACCTGCAATTGGTTTGATAGCTATTGCAAGTGGAAAGATAAGTGCTTATAAAAAGTTGTGGTGTCCTGGTTATATTGAGATAGGAAATAGAAAGTTTAGGGATTGGAAGCCAGATGGTCACGGATATACAAATCTGTTTAAAGCCATTAAAAGGAGTGCGGATACCTATTTTTATCAGATAGGATTGCTATTGGGAATAGATTATATATCGGAGCATCTCAAAAGAATGGGATTTGGAAAAAAGACAGGTATCGATTTGCCAAATGAGAGAAAGGGGATTGTTCCAAACAAAAATTGGAAGAGAAAAAGATATAAACAACCTTGGTTTATTGGAGAAACTTTAAATGTTTCTATTGGACAGGGATATATGTTGGTAACTCCAATTCAAGTAGCAGTCAATACAGCTCTTTTGGCAATAGGGAAGTTGGTAACTCCTCGAATTGTTAAACAGATTGATGATAAGAACTTAAAACCTATCTTAAAAGATGTTTTAACTCCAAAAGAGAAAAAGTTGCTTCCTTTGATTAGAAAAGGAATGTGGCAGGTTTGTAATGCTTCGGGTGGGACTGCTACAAAACATATCGATATTCCCTATTTTAAAATTGCAGGTAAAACAGGAACGGCACAAGTTCATTCTATTCCTCAGGATGTTAAAAAGAGAAAGAGAGAGGATGAGTTGGCATATTGGAAAAGGTCTCATGCTTGGCTAACTACCTATGGACCATATAAAAATCCTCAATTTGTTGTAACAGTTATGATTGAACACGGAGGACATGGAGGAAGTGCAGGTGGTGAATTAGTCAGCAAGATATATAAAAAGTTGGTAAAATTACATTATATAAAAATTGATAAGGAAAAAAGATGAGTAAAAAAGTTTTATCTATTTTAAGTGGAGGAATGGACAGCACTACGGCTCTATATATTGCAAAAAATAGAGGTTATGATATAGTGGCTCTCCATTTTAATTATGGACAGAGAACTGAAAAGAGAGAGTTAAGAGCTTTTCAAGAGATATGTGATGAATTAAAAATTGAAAAAAGATATATTATTGATTTGCCATTTTTTTCTCAGATAGGAGCTTCTGCTTTGACAGATAAAAGTATAGAGGTTCCAACAGGTGGATTAAGTGAGGGAGTTCCTATCACATATGTGCCTTTTAGAAATGGGATTTTTTTATCTATTGCGGGAGCGATTGCAGAAAAAGAGGGTTGTGAAGAGTTGTTTATTGGAGTTGTGGAGGAGGATAGCAGTGGTTATCCAGATTGTAGAGAGAGTTTTATTGAAAGTATGGAAAGGGCTATAAATTTGGGAACAAAGGAGGAGACCAATATCAAAATTGAAACTCCGCTTATCCATTTGAAGAAAGAGGATATTGTAAAAGAGGCGATTAGACAGGGGGTTAAATTGGAACTAACTTGGAGTTGTTATCAAAATGAGGAGAAAGCTTGTGGGGTGTGTGATAGTTGTAGATTGAGATTAAAAGGGTTTGAAAAGGCGGGAGTTAAAGATTTGATTGATTATTTGGATAGATGAGGTTAAAAAAACTTGAAAATAGTATCACTTTTTAGATATAATTTCATTCCAAAATCCTTGCTCTTTATAGTAAGGGCTAAAAAACCAAAAGGAACAAAAAGATGAAACATTACGAAACTTTATTCGTTTTAAAACCGACCTTGACTGATGAAGAAAGTGCAAAACAGATTGAAAATGTTCAAAATGTAATTACTGAAAATGGAGGAGAAATCGAAGCAACTGATAAAGTTGGTGTTAGAGATTTAGCCTATGAAGTTCAAAAACATAAAAGAGGAAATTATACAATTATCTATTACAAAGCACCAGGTAGTGCTATAAAAGAGATAGAAAGACATTTAAGAATCAATGAAGATGTAATTAGATTTATTACAGTAAAATATGAAACAAAAAAAGAGCAAGCTATTTGGCAAAAACAAGCTGATAAAGTAAAATAACAATGTTTAATAAAGTAATTTTAGTAGGGAATTTAACAAGAGACATAGAGTTAAAATATACTCCTTCGGGTATGGCTATTGCCAAAGTTGGAATAGCTACAAATAGAGTATATACAGACCCTACTACAAAAGAGAAAAAACAGGAAGTTATGTTTATTGATGTGGTAATTTTTGGAAGAGCCGCGGAAACTTCTCACCAATACCTTAGAAAAGGTAGCCAAGTTTTGGTAGAGGGAAGATTGAGTTTAAATCAATGGATAGATAACAGCGGTCAAAAAAGAAGCAAACATGAAATAATTGCTGAGAATGTGAAATTCTTAGGTGGAAAAGGAGGAGGTGATTATTCGTCGCCTGTGGCTTCAACTCCAAAAGAGAATAGAACTTCAACTCAGCAAAACAATGAAAGCAGAAATAGTAGTAATATACCATCTATTGATATAGATGAAGATATGCCATTTTAAGAAAAGGAATTATGATGAATGAAAAAAAGAGATATGGAAAAAAAAGATGTAAATTTTGTGAAATGAAAATCGATTATATCGATTACAAAGATTTAGATGTTTTAAAATTTGGGGTTAGCGAAAGATTTAAAATTATGCCAAGAAGATTAACTGGAACTTGTAAAAAACATCAAGAAGCTCTATCAAATGCAGTAAAAAGAGCAAGAGCAGCAGCACTTATCCCTTATATTGTTGATAGAAAGAATGTAGTAGAATCTCCGTTTGATAAAATTAAACCTTTACACTCTTAATTATCAACTTTCTCCCTTTTTGGGATTTAAATTATTGTTGAGAGTGTTTTGAAAATATCAAATAACTCCCTTTTAAACATAAACATTAAAGAACTTAAAATAGCAATAATAACTGCAATACTTAATCCTATCTTTATAGGAAAACCTATAACTAACATATTAAATTGAGGCATACTTTTCATTATCATACCAAATATAACATCACTTAAAATAGAGATTGATAAAATTGGAAAGGCTAATGAAAATCCAAGTTTAAAAAAATTACTTGTCTCTTTTATTAAATACTCTCCAACTCCTTGAATATAAAAAAACTCTCCAAAGGGTGTATGTTGTAAAGAGTTTGCTATTAGCATCAAAGCAAGATGGTGTCCATTTACAGCCAAAAATAGAGTGGTGGCAGTGATTGTTAGGAAGTGTGAAATAAGTGGGGTTTGAATTCCACTTGAAGGGTCAATAATGTTGGCCATTGTTAAACCCATTACAAATGAGATTAGTTGTCCGGCAAATTGTAGAATGATAAAAGCAAGTTGCATAATTATGCCAGTAAAGAAACCAAATGTAACTTCATTGATTATTGATAAAATTATTGTTGTGGTAGTTATCTCAAATTTAACTAATGGCACTAATGGAAAGGTTATAAATGTAAGCCATATGGCAAACGAAGCTTTGAATTGCATAGGAATAGTTGTTGAGTTAAACACGGGCATAAAAGCAAGTATTGCACTCCATCTAATAAAAAGAAGAGAAAAGGTAACAAGATATTTTTCGTCTAAAAAAGTTACATAATCCATTCTGTTAATTTTTTGTCTTTTAGTTGATATATTTTATCACATTTTTTGGCGATTTCAATATCGTGAGTTACCAATAGTAGAGAGGCATTATTCTCCTCAATATAGTTTTCCAATATATCCATCACTTCGAAAGCGGTATCTCTATCAAGATTTCCAGTAGGTTCATCTGCAAATATAATTTTTGGTTTTTTGGTAAGAACTCTTGCAATAGAAACCCTCTGTTGTTGTCCTCCCGATAGAGTTTGAATGTTTTGTTCTATCACATTTTCAATTTTTAATTTTTTTAGGAGAGAGTTATCTATCTCAGTTTCGGCTAATAGAGAAGCCACTTTTATATTATCTAAGGCTGTGAAGCCGTTAAAGAGATAGTGAAACTGAAAAATTATACCAATTTTCTTTTTTCTTATCTCAATAAGTTCTTCCTCTTTTAGATGATAAATATCTTTATCAAAAAGTTTTACCATTCCTTTATTGGGTTTTAAAAATGTAGATAAAATGTGAAGTAGTGTAGATTTTCCGCTTCCACTAACTCCAATAATGGCTACTTTCTCCTTGGGAGCTACTGAAAGAGAAACATCTTCAAAAAGTAGATAGTCAAATTTGTGAGATATATTTTGAGCAACAATCAAGGGAAGGGCCTTGATTATTGTAAAGCAGCTTCAACTTCTGCTGCAAGAGTGCATCCATTCTTAGTTAAACCTTCACCCATTTCATATCTGATATATTCAGCAAGTTTAGCTTTTCCACCTACTGATTTTGCAGCTTCATTTAAAACTTCTTCTACTGTTTTTTTATCATCTTTTACAAAAGCTTGTTTTGTTAAGCAATTGTCAGATTCAAATCTTTTAATTTTTCCTGGGATAATTTTTTCAATAATGTTTTCAGGTTTTCCCTCTTTTAACAGTTGAGCTTTTGCTATCTCTTTCTCTTTTTCGATATCTTCTGTTGGAATAGACTCAGGATTTAGATATTTTGGAGCCATTGCTGCCGCATGCATAGAGATATCTTTTAAAACATCTTTTACCGCTTCTGCTGTTTCAGGTTTATCACAAGAAGCCGCTACAATTACACCAACTTTTCCACCCATATGAACATAACCATTCACAATTCCATTTTCATCAGTTTTGATTGTAGCAAATCTTCTAACTACAATGTTTTCTCCAATTTTAGCAATAATTGTTTTTAATTCTTCTTCAAACTTAGCACCTTTAAACTCACCATTTAGTAGAGCTTCTACATCAACAGGCTCAGTTTTTTGAATATGCTCAGTTGTAGCTGTTACAAACTCTTGGAAATCTGCATTTTTTGCTACGAAGTCTGTTTCACAATTGATTTCAGAGATAGTTGCAGTTCTATAATCATCGCTTATTGTAATATGAACTACACCCTCAGCAGCATTTCTGCTTCCTTTTTTATCTGCATTTGCAAGACCTTTTTTTCTTAGGACTTCAATTGCTTTTTCTTCATCTCCATTAGCTTCTACAAGTGCTTTTTTACAATCCATCATTCCTGCACCTGTTTTTGCTCTTAAATCTTTTACCATTTTTGCTGTAACATTCGCCATTTTATACTCCTTATTCGCTAATCTCTTCTACTTCTTCTTCAATTTCAGTTTCACTTTTAGTTTCAGTAGCTGCTTCCTCTTTTGTCTCTTCAATTACCTCTTGAACTTCATCTTCTGTAATAGGTAAATCGATCTCCTCTTCGCTATCTTGTGCTGCTAACTCTTTACCTTCAATAATAGCATCTGCCATAGTTTTTGCAAATAGATGAATACTTCTAATTGCATCATCGTTTCCTGGGATTGGATGGTCAATTAAATCTGGGTCGCAGTTTGTATCAAGTGGTGCAACAACAGGAATTCCCAATCTTCTCGCTTCTGCAATAGCAATTCTCTCTTTTACTGCATCAATTACAAACAATACATCCGGAGTAGTTTTTAAATTTCTAATTCCTCCAATATATTTTTCAAGTTTTGCTTTTGTTCTGCTTAAAATCAATCTCTCTTTTTTAGTTAAAAGGTTGATTTGTCCAGTTTCTTCCATCTTTTCAATAATATCCAATTTTCTGATAGATTTTTTTACTGTATTAAAGTTAGTCATCATTCCACCAAGCCATCTATGATTTACATATGGCATTCCACATCTTTCAGCTTCCTCTTTAATTACATTTACAGCTTGTTTTTTTGTTCCTACAAATAGAATAGTTTTACCTTCTGCTGCATAATCTCTCATGATGTTATAAGTATATTTGAAATATCTTAAAGTTTTTTGTAAATCGATAATATAGATATTTTTTCTAACACCAAAAATAAATTTTTTCATTTTTGGATTCCATCTTCTTTTTTGATGTCCAAAATGAACTCCACTTTCTAACAGGTCTTTCATAGTTACATTACACGGCATTTTTTGTCTCCTTGAATTATATTTTTTTTATATAGGTTTGGCCTCTCTACCCATTAACACTTTATAAAAAGTGCAACCCATTCAAAGGATTGGTAGATGAGAATTGCTCAAATAAAAATTTGAATTGAAATTATATCATAATTTTTTCCATTTTGCTATAATATCTTTTGTTATAAATAAATTTAAAAAGGATAGCAAAGATGAAAAATATAGCGGTTTTGTATGATGTGGAGAATTTAGTTGGAGGTTATCATTTAAAATATCTTTCTGAGATATCGTTGAAAAATATCATTTCAGAACTTGAAAAGATAGGTTTATCTGAAATTGCTATTCAGAAAGCATATGCAGACTGGAGTAATGCAAAATTAAATCAGTTAAAATGGGATATCGCAGAGTTGGGAATAGAGCCTATTCAGATGTATGGATTTTCAAAGGGAAGTGTAAAAAATGCTTCTGATATTCAATTGGTGATTGATGCAATGGAGATTTTACACACAAAGCCATTTATTGACACTTTTGTAATTATTTCTGGAGATGGGGGATTTGCATCACTGGTAAAAAAGATAAGCGAATATGGTAAAAAAGTTATTGGAATGGCTTATAAAAATACGGCTAATCAAATTTTCACCAAGGTTTGTGACAAATTTATCTATATTGATAATACCTTAACAAAAGAGCAAATTGAGATTCTAAAAGAGATTGAACTTGATGAGAATAAGAAAAAACATATTTTAGAACACCCTTTGTTAAATTCTACTTTGCCAAATTTTAAACCAATAGATGATTTTGATTTAGATAGTGTAAAAAAATATAGTTTGGAGTTTATGAATAAATTATCGGAGAATATGGAAGCGAAAAAAATTATGAGAGAGCAGGGCTTGAATATATCTGTGTTTAAAAGTGCCTTAAATTATCTTTTTATTGAGTTAAATTTTAGAAGATTTGGATTTGCGAGATTAAGTGACTTTGTTAGATATATTTTCAGTGGTAGTGATTATAAATTAGTTTTAAAAGAGCCGAGCGATTATAGAATAGTTTTTGATGATGTTAAACTATTTGGATATAATGATATGGAGCCTATTTTTGAAACTCCAAAAATACATAGTAAAGAGAACTATGAAAGATTTCTTCCTACTGGAAAACCTCCAATTCATATACCATTAAACAAGTTAAATTTCCAAAAGGTTATCGATTATCTGTTAGAACATAGAGAGGAGTATAGTGATAAAAGTTATACAGATATTTTTAATGATTTATATGAAGTTTTTGGAATTGAGGAGAGGGAGCTAAATAAAATTTTGTATTTATTGATTAACACCGGAGTTTTAAAAGGTGATAACCCTATTATGCCTCTAAAAGAGCAACATTATTACTTTTCCCCTTTAAATAAAGAGGAACTAAAAAGTCAATTATTGGATACTATTAGACAGAAATTGATTGTTTCTATTGATGGAACAATAGATGAAGATGAGTTTGCAAAGATAGAGGAACTTTTCTTTTAATTTGTTGCAATAGAAAAAGAGGAGACCTTAAAAAGCTGATGTGGAAGATAACTCTATGGTCCAAATCACAAATAGAAATACAATAAATTCAGTAGAGTATAGTTTCCATATCGGCTGAGGTTTATTCAGTTCATCCACTATTTTATAATACTCCTCCGTTGTTAATGTTTGGAAGTTCGATTTTATGATTGTATCAAGATATGCCTGTTTATCGTGTGTAACAAGTGAGATAAAGATATTTTTATATTGCACAAATATATCAATCACTGCTAAAAAAAGAAGAGCAATATCTAAAACTCCCAACAGATAGTATTCAGCAATAATAATAATCTCCATATAAAAAAGAACAGAGTATCCTAAAAATGGAGAGTAGTTTTTAAGAGTATATAAAGCAAACATTTTATCAAGAACAGATTTAACTCCAAAACTATTTAATATATATAATCTAAACCCTATAATTAAAAAGGCTATAAGTTCCACCATTACTTTGTAATCCATAAAAATCCTTTTTTCCATATTATAAGCGACATTATATCATAATTATTAGCACAACTCCAATCTGTATTTTTTGATTATATTTGCTAAATACTCTTATCTCATTTTGCTATAATTATGAAAAAAAGAGGAGTGTTTAATGTATCAAATTGTAATAATAGATGATGAAAGAGATATTTTAGATTTGTTATCTTACACTTTCAGAGAATATGAGGTTCTTACCTTTTTGGACACAAAGGGAACAGAAGAGGTTATTAAAGAGGCTGATATAGTTTTAATGGATAGAAATCTACCCTCAGTTGAAGGAACTATCTATATTGAAGCATTGAGAGAGAAGGGGATTGATACTCCTGTAATCTATATAACTGCCAAGGATTCACAAGAGGATATTTTAGAAGGGTTTGAGAGAGGGGGAGATGATTATATTACAAAGCCTTTTAATCTTGCTGAATTGAAAGCGAGAATAAAAGCTATCTTAAAAAGAACTAAAAAAGATAGAAAGGAGTTAAGATATCGAGGGATTATCTTTAATCTTGAATCAAGAGCTGTTTTTGTGAATGGAAAAGAGATAAATTTAACTCATCTTGAAAAGGAGCTTTTGTTGGAATTTATGCAGAATGTTAATAAAGTGTTGTCAAGAGAGTTGTTATTAGAAAGAGTTTGGAAAGATAGTTTTGAAACTCAATTGAAAACTGTTAATGTGGCTGTTAAAAGATTGAGAAGTAAAATAGGAGATGAATATATTAGCTCTATTAGAGGAGAGGGGTATCTATTTTGTTAAGGGTGCATCAAATCTATTTAAAAACTTTAATCATTATTTTTCTATTCTTATTTATTGTGTTGGGAGTTGAGGTTTATTCTTGGACAAAGGAACTTTATCTTGCTGAGTTGAATTCTCTCAATTTACCACAAGAGATAATCAACTCTAAGTTAGAACATTTTGATACTCTGTTTGTGAAATTTTCAATAGAGATATCTCTTCTTTTGCTTATTTTTGCAATTATAGTTTATCTTTTTATCTCTAAAATAGATAGAGCCTTGGAGAAAGAGGTTCAGAATGTTTTGATGTTTTTAAAATCTCTTACTAAAAAAAAGAAGATGGAGAGGATAGATTCCAATTTTTCTAAGGAGTTTAAAGATATAACTAAACTTCTTACAAAAGTTGCTCGGATTTTAATTAAACAGGATAGAGAAAATATGATTTACACATCTAAACTTGAACTTTCTAACATTCAAAAAGATGAGATAATTTCTGCAATTTCTCACGAATTTAAAAATCCAATAACAATTATAAATGGTTATAGTCAGACTCTTATTGAAGATGAAACTATCCCGCCCACTTTGAGAAGAGAGTTTTTATTAAAAATTAAAAGAAATGGTGAAAAGTTGAGCACTCTTATAGATAAATTAAGACTTTCAATAAGGTTGGATAACAATAGAGAAAAACTTACTTTTTCTAAAATAGATATAAATGAACTTTTGGAGAGTGTTATAGAAGAGATAAAAAACTCTTACCAGAGAGAGATTGTTTTGGAGAAAGCTCCGTTAAGTGTTAATGGGGATAGAACTTTAATGGAGATACTCTTTTCAAATCTTATAGAAAATGCTATTAAATACTCAGAAGAAAAGGTAGTTGTCAAGGTTAATAAAAATTCTGTTTCAGTTATAGATAGTGGAGTGGGAATTAAGGAGGAGGATTTAGGTAAAATCACAGAGAAGTTTTATAGGGTAGGTGAGAATCATTGGAATAACTCTTTGGGGCTTGGATTATCTATTGTTTTGAGGATAGTGAAACTCCACAATTTCGAGTTGATAATAGAAAGCGAGTTTGGAAAGGGAAGCGAATTTAAAGTTAAAATGGGGAAATAGCATCTAAAAATTTGGCAAACCAATTTTTGTCGGTGCTTCTTGCAATTTCTCCCTCTGTTTTATACTCAATTTTTGCATCTGATATATATTTTGAATCGATTGTATTTGTTGAGTCTATATCGCTTGGTCTCACAACTCCGGCAACTCTTATAATCTGTTTTTCTCCATTGATTAAAACCTCTCTTTGACCGGCTATAAAGTAGTTTCCGTTTGCCAATACTTTTATAATTCGTGCGGTGATTGTTGCTTTAAATTTCTCCTCTCTTGTGTTACTTCCCTGTCCTTGAAAGTTTCTTGTTGCAGTTAGTGGGTCCGACAGCTTTTTGGCTCCAATTCCAGTTAGATTGTTAATTGCTCCTAACCCCATATTGATTAAATTAGTTGAACTACTAACACTTTCACTTGTTTGAGCTTTTCCAGAACTGCTTGCTTTTACCTCTTCTGTAATTACAACCGTTACAACATCATTAACTTTCATAGCCTTTTTATCAGAGAATAGATTGTTATCATTATTGAAGAGAGAGCCGAGATTGTGAGTTTCCTCTATCTCTTTATTTGGCATCTGTTCCACATAGGTTGGAGGGGTCATCTCGATTTTAGGGTCCATTGGGTGAGAACTGCATCCAGATAGAAGCAGTATAGAAACTCCGACTACCCAATAGTTTCTCTGTTTCATTTCATTCCTTTTAATTCCAAAACCGCTTTTTTTATACTTTCTTGCCTCATAAAATGCTCTCCAACTAAAAAGGCATCAACTCCATTTTCGCTAAGTTTTTTAACTATTTCAAAATTATCTATCCCACTTTCAGCTACTTTGATTACATCTTTTGGTAGAAGAGGAATCAACTTTTTACTTAAATCCATATCCATTTTGAAAGTTTTAAGGTCTCTATGGTTAAAACCTATAATTTCGGCATCTATCTTTATCGCTTTATCTAAATCCTCTTTGTCGTGTATTTCAAACAATACCTCTAATCCTATTTTTTTCGCAAAATTGTATAACTCTTTTAATTTAGAGGTTGGAAGGGCTTTTGCTATTAGTAGTATAAAATCTGCTCCTGCATCATAAGCTTCTGCTATCTGATAGATATCGATAATAAAATCTTTTCTTAAAAGAGGGATTTTTGAAAAGGTTGATATCTCTCTTAAATAGTTTAAATCTCCTTGAAAAAAGTGGGGTTCAGTTAAGATACTCATTGCATCCGCAACTTCATTATACTCTTTT
>CAZBVR010000013.1:0-8425 GCA_964495415.1 uncultured Nautiliales bacterium | reverse complement strand
GATAAAGAGTTAGTTTATAATGCTATGATTAACACAGTTCCTCCAAAAGCAGTTGAAATCAATAAAAAAGCATTTGAACTTGGATACCAAGCAGCTGAAGAAGCACTTCAAAAAGGTCCTTTAAAATAGGGGACCCTTTTTTTCTTATTTTAAGAAGGTTTCTGCTAATTTAAATCCAGCTCCGGCCATAATTATAGTTCCAAACAGATTAAGTGCCATGTTAGTTATAGCCATAAGATATATCCCTCCATTAAACAAAAAGAAAGTTTCCATTGCAAATGTTGAGTATGTTGTAAGGGCTCCCATCATTCCTGTTGAAAGAAACGATTTTAGATGAAGTGAAAAAAGGTGAGTATATGTAAAAAAGGCAAATAAAACACCAAGAATAAAACTTCCTAAAAGATTAACAACAAGAGTCCCAAAAGGGATATTATGAACGAAGCTATTATTTACAACTCCTGTTATATAGGCTCTAAGAACGGCTCCTATAAAACCTCCACTTCCTATGGCTAAAATTGTTGTTAAACTCATTTTTTCTCCTTTTCTCTATAATAGTTTTCTACAACTTTTTGCATCTCCTCTTCAACTCTTTTATACCAATCAGTTCCTTTTTTTGCTTCTCTGCTTTTTAGAAAGACTACTTTCAAGACTCCTCTTTTTATTTTTAATGGCTCAAATGTTATAATTTCATCTATACCTAATAAAAGAACAGGTTGAACTCTTAAATTATACTTTTCAGCAACAAGTTTGGCTCCTGCTTTGAAGGGAAGTAGTTGTTTTGGATTTTTATTTCTTGTTCCTTCTGGAAAGATAACAAGATGTTGTCCCTTTTCAAATCTCTCTTTTGCGGATTTAAGTAGTTCAATTAAAGATTTTTTATCCTCTCTATCTATCAGAATTGCTCCACTTTTAGTTAATAGATTTCCAAATAGAAAAATATCTCCTAACTCTCTTTTTGCTACCCAACTCAAATCTGTATTTGGTAACAGATACTCAATAATTGGAATATCTACCATATTTTGATGATTGCTAATAAAGAGGTCAGCTGTTTCATCTACATCTCCTACAATTTCAAATCCCTCAATAAAGGTTGGTATAGATTTTCTTGCGGCCCATTTTCTAATTTTTAAATTGTGTTGAGGGAATAGTTTCATCAAGAAAGCAGCAGTCCCAAAATAGATAAAATTTCTAAATAGGGTTGTGTAAAGTTTAATTTTGCTCATTTTTTGACTCCTTTTTTTCTACCCATCCAATTCTATCATAAAATTCTATTTTATAAAAGTTTTTAGTTTGATTTAATATCTTTGCTTCTGTTTTTGTTTCTATAACCATAAAGATAGTTGAGTTCTTAAATGGCAAGATATGTATTTTTGTTCCTTCATTCAAGGTTATTGTTTTTTTAGGTAGATTAAAAAATATAATAGAGATGATTGTTATAACTATAAAAAAGAGATATATCTTTTTTCTTCTATAATAGTAAAGAGCTGAAATTACAACTAACAGGGTAATAAGAAAACTATTTATAGCAAAGACATAACTCTTTTTCATAGGTTTTATATCGGTTTGGGTGCTGACCTCCTCCTTTTTTTGGGCTAATTTAAATTTTATCGTTTTATATCTCTCCTCATTTAAATCAAAATAACTCAGTTTGATTTGATTTTTGTCTATTGGTATAAAGGCTGAATAGGTATAGAATTTTCCATTTTCAGAAGCAGATATTTTTTCATTTGGAAGATGAAGTGTAAAATCTTTTATATTTCCGTCAGAGTAGAGATTAAGATAGATTATATTAAAAACTTGATTGTAGTTTGTTAAAATTTTATCTTCTATAATAAATTTATGGGCTATTATATTTGTAAAATTTTTAGGAGGATATAATTTTTTTATTTTAGAATCTATTTTTAATTCTGTTTTATCCAATAATCTGTTATCTTTTTTTATCTCAATTGTAAATGTTGGAAATTTATCTTTTAATTGAAAAGTGATATTTGGATAATTATAAGTTCTATTGTATTCATCTTTTATTGATAGATTTCCATCGGTGGCAGTGATTATTTTGAGTTTTAGATTTACTATTTGATTGTTGTAGTAGTATGGTTTTAGATTTTCAATTTTAGCAATAATTAACTTTTCGTTTGCATATAAGGAAACAAGAAAGAAAAAAGAGATGAGAAATCTCATTTAATTGCAACCTTCTCTTCTATATCTTTTTGGATAGAGGCTACAAATTTTTTAAATTTTCTTCTTTTTGCTCCATATAGAGTAATTTTAGCAGATTTTTTTATTTTAAGAGGATTTATCCACTTTCCATTTTTCATAACTCCAAAATGGAGATGAGGTCCTGTGCTAAGTCCCGTATTTCCTAAATAACCAATTACTTGCCCCTGTTTTATCCATTGCCCTTTTCTTATATGAGCAAATCCTTTTAGGTGAGCATAAAGAGTTATATAGCCATTTTTATGTTTAATTTTAATGGCATTTCCATAACCTCCAAGCCATCCTTTATAGATAACTTTTCCTTCTGCAACCGAGTGAATAGGGGTTCCTATTTTATTAACTAAATCGATTCCGTCATGCATCTTCTTTTTATGAAGGATAGGATGATATCTCATTCCAAAATAGGAAGAGATTCTTTTAAATTTTAAAGGATATGGTAAAAACATTCCTTTTAAGCTTCTACCATTTTGGTCATAATATCTACCATCTGTCCATTTGTAGGCTGAGATGTTGTATAAGCGGTTTTTTATTTTGCTGTAAATTATATCAACTCCAATCACTTTTCCAAATCTACTTTTAGTTTTATAGTAGATATCTATTTTCGTGTTTTTAGGTAGAAATTTAAAATTGATTCTATCGTTAAATATGTTTGCCAATTTTGAACTCAGATAGGGATTCTGAGTTGCTTGATAGATATCATATGATAAAAAGTTTTTTATATTTACAGAGGCAAAGTGCTCCTCCTCTACATAATTTATAGGCACAATTGCTGTTTTATATTTTTTTCCTCTTTTTACAATTTGCAATTGAGAGTTTTCATCTAATGGAATTAGTGCTTGTTTTAAATTATCTCCCTCTTCTAAAATATAGATAGTAGTTTTTGAAGAGATATATGATATCTTTTTTTGAGTTTTTTTATCTAAATTATAATAAAGAGAGTAGGGGATATGATATTTTTGAAGGAAGCCAAAAAAGGTGTTACCTTTTCCCCACTCTGTTATCTCTATTTTATATCCAAATAGAATAAGTGGTAGAATCAGAATAGATAGTAATTTTTTCATTTTTCTAAAAATGATGTAAGCATTTTTACACCATCCTCACTTCCGAGAATTGACTGCATTGCTCTTTCTGGATGAGGCATTAAGCCAAACACATTTTTTTCTTTATTGCATATTCCCGCGATACTATCTGCACTTCCATTTGGGTTGAGAATTTTTCCATTTTCATCAACATATTGCAATAGAATTTGTTCATTATCCCATAACTCTTTTAAAGCATCTTCATTTTCCGGAGTATAGTTACCCTCTGCATGAGCGATAGGGATTTTAACAATCTCTCCCACTTTCAAGTTTCTCAGAAATCTGTTGTTATTATTTACCACTTTAAGATAATGATGTTTTGAGATAAAGTGAAGGTTTTCATTTCTTTTCATAGCACCAGGAAGAAGGTGCGATTCAAGTAAAACCTGAAATCCATTGCATATTCCAAGAAGATATCCACCTTTTTTAGAAAAGTTTATAATTTCATTCATAATTGGCGAGAATCTTGCAATTGCTCCACTTCTTAAATAATCTCCGTAACTAAATCCTCCCGGTAGCACAACTAAATCCGGGTTTTTTAAATCTGTTTCAGAGTGCCATACAAACTCAACATTAGCACCAATTTTTTCAAAGGCCCATTTTGTGTCTCTATCACAATTTGTTCCTGGGAATACAACTACTGAAACTCTCATTTTTTTATTTCCACTTCATAATTCTCTATTACCACATTTGCAAGTAATTTTTCACACATCGCTTCCACCTCTTTTTTTGCTTCCTCTTCATTGTCTGTGTCAAGTTCAATTACTATCTGTTTTCCAACTCTTACATCTTGAACCCCTTCAAATCCAAGAGCTTCAAGTCCATGATGAACTGCTTTTCCTTGTGGGTCTAAAACTCCATTTTTTAAAAATATGTTTGCTACTACTTTCATTTTGCTATCCTTTCTAAAACTTCTCTATAAGCACTCATTAAATCACCTAAATCTTGTCTAAAAATATCTTTATCCATCTTTTTGCCACTATGTTTGTCCCATAACCTACAACTATCAGGTGTAATTTCATCGGCTAAAATTATATTACCTTCGCTGTCTCTTCCAAACTCAATTTTAAAATCAACTAATGTCATATCGGCTTTGTCAAAGAATTTTACCAAAAACTCGTTGATTTTTAATCCATATTCTCTTAATAAATCTAACTCTTTTCTATCTTTTACAAGTCCCAAAACTAAACAATGGTCATCATTTATAAGAGGGTCATTTAACTCGTCATTTTTATAATAAAACTCAATAATAGTAAAAGGTAGTTTTGTTCCCTCTTTTAAACCCAATCTTTTTGCTAAACTTCCTGCTACAATGTTTCTTACCACAACCTCAATTAAGATAATTTCACACTTTTTAACTAACTGCTCAGTATCTGATAACTTTTTAACTAAATGAGTTGGAATTCCAACTTTTTCAAGTGCTTCAAAAATAAGAGTGGTAATTGCTAGATTTAAAGCACCTTTTCCCTCTTCGCTACTTGCTTTTTCTCCATTAAAAGCGGTTAATGAGTCTTTGTATTCACAAATAACTTCATTTGGATTTTCTGTTGCATATATCTTTTTTGCCTTGCCTTCATATAAAAGTTCTTTTTTCATTTTTTTTTCTCCTTATTTTTTATGGGTTAAAATTATTCCTTTTAACACATCTATTGCAGTTTGAAGTTGATTGTCTCCATCTATCTTTTTATATTTTCTTTTATCTTCTTTATTTTTTTGTTTTTGTTTGCTGTTGTCAATTTTTGCTAATTCATTTTTCAAGTGAGCTTTTAATTCACTTTCCTTAATTTCTGCTCCGCTTTCTTCAATAGGAGTTACTTTTGCTGGTTTTACTTCAATATCTGGAGTTACACCAACTGCTTGAATTGTTCTTCCGCTTGGAAGATAATATTTAGCAACAGTTAATCTTATCGCCTCTTTTTTTTCATCATCAAGTGGGATAATTGCTTGAACACTACCTTTTCCAAAAGTTTTTTCTCCTATAATCACGGCCCTTTTTGCATCTTGCATAGCTCCACTCACAATTTCGCTGGCACTTGCACTTCCGCCATTTACCAATATAACAATAGGTATATTTTTGTAAGTTCCGCTACTATGTGCTTTCCAAACTCTAATTACTTCTCCTCTTCCTTTTTCACTTAATAGAGTTCCTTTTGAGATAAACATATCTAAAACTCCAAGAGCTTGATTTAATAATCCTCCCGGATTGTTTCTCAAATCTATAATAATTCCTTTTTTATTTTGCATTCTGTTTATAATAGTTTTTAGAGTTGCTACAACATTTTTATCAAATGAACTAATTCTGATATATTTTATTTCTGGATATTTTTTGAAATCATAAGCTTTTACTGACTTAACTTTTATTATTGCCCTTGTAATTGTAACTTTTATAGGTTTTCCATCTCTAACTAATGTTAAAGTTATTTTTGTTCCCGGTTTCCCTCTCATTAAATTAACTGCTTCATCAAGGGTTATATCTAATGTGGCTTTATTTTCTATTTTTAAAATAACATCATTGGCTTTAACTCCTGCTTTATATGCGGGAGTATCATCAATAGGAGAGATAACTGTTAATACACCTTTTCTCATTCCAACAACTATTCCAAGACCTCCAAATTCCCCATTTGTAGTTACTTGTAAATCTTTATAACCTTTTTCATCTAAAAATGATGAATGGGCATCAAGAGCTGGAATTCCGCCTTTTAGGAGTTTTTCAGTGATTTCACTAATAGTTAGAGGTTCAACATAATATTTTTCAATTATTGCAACAACCTTTGCAAATTTCATATAGTTGTATAATCTACTATCTTCCTCAGATTTAGCTGATAAGAAAGAAAACAATAGTAAAAATGATAACACAATTTTTTTCATTATTAGGACCTTTTATTTTTTTTGTAATTATATCATTATTATTCTATTTTCATAAAACCATTTTGATATATTTTATATAAATTTGTTTTATATTCTACTTGATTGTTGAAAATATATAAATCGAAATCATTTAGAAAATGAGGATTTTCTTCCATTTCTAAAACATATATCTCATTTAATAATACAGATGTGGTGTAATTTAGCCAATTGAAATTGATATCACTATTTAAATTAAGGTTATTGTCTTCAATTATTGAGTTTATATTTGAGATAGAGTTGGCAAGGATTATTTTTTTACTGTCCTCTTTGTCTATTAAAGAGAAGAGAAAAGGATTGTAACCGATTTGAGTTGTTAAAAATAGTTTTGGCACTATTTTTGGTCTTATACTTTGCATCAATTCAGACATAGCCATTGTGTTTATATTTAGATAGAGATAACTTTTATTTAATTGTTTTAATCTATATTTTGGAATTGGATAAGAGATTATTTTATGAGGATAGAGCAACTCTTTATCAACAATAGAACTTATATATTTAGATATCAAAGAGTTGTTTTCAATTATGTAAGTGTAACCATCTATAAATTTGTTGAGTTTTTTAACTTGTTGAGAGTAGTCGATTCCTCCAAAATAGACATTTTCATATTGATACTCTTTTTTGACTTGGTTTTTATAAAGAGTTGGAATAAAAAAGTAATTATTTGGAAATTGATTTAACTCTGCTATTTTTGAGGGTTCTGTTACAAATAGTAAAATATAGGGATAACTATCTTTTATCTCCTCAATTTTTTTTGTTAAGTTATTTTCCATATCAAAAAGTTTTATATGATAATTTATCTCCTTTTTTATTAAATAAGCATTGATAGAGTTTAAAAGAGTTGGGATAAAGTTAAAAAGAGTTTTTTTCTTTTTATCTAAAATAATCGCTATATCTAATTCTCCCTCATAACTCTCCTCAATAGCTGGAATACTCTCCTCCTGTAAAGGTGGTAATACATTTTTTACTATTTCTGTTTTGCTACTGTTTATTTCAGTTTTGTTTTCCTCTATTTTTGAAATAGAGATATTTGCTTCTGTTGAATTTATCTCCTCTTTACTACTACTATTATTATTGGTAGGCAACTGCTGTATAGTTATATTTTTTTCGCTGTATTCAGTGCTGTTAGCTTCATTAGCCAATAATGGCATTAGAGAGAGTAGTAAAATTAAAGCAATTTTTTTCATAATAACTCCTTAATAAAAATTAGGTCTTGTTCAGTTTCTGCTATTTTTGAAGGATTTCTTAAAAGATAACTTGGATGATATAGTGGAACAACTTTTATACCATTAAAATAGAATAGTTTCCCTCTCGCTTTTGAGATAGGAGTTGATTCATTTAAAAGGGCTTGAAAGGCTATTCGTCCCATTGTGGCGATGATTTTAGGATTTACAATCTCTATCTCTTTTAAAAGATAGTTTTTGCAAGTTTCTATCTCCTCTTTTAATGGGTCTCTATTGTTTGGAGGTCTGCATTTTACAATGTTTGTAATATAGAGCTCCTCTCGTGATAAAAGTAATATCTTTTGTAGCATTGTTGTTAAAAGTTTTCCACTTTTTCCGATAAAGGGTTCCCCTTTTAAATCCTCTTGTCGTCCGGGTGCTTCTCCAATTATCATTAAATCAGAGTTAAAGTTTCCTTTTCCAAACACGGCATTAGTTCTTGTTTTGTGAAGAGTGCAAAGAGTGCAGTTTTTTACAATCTCTTCCAATTTAGCCAAGTTTCGAGGCATAGTTTTACTCTCCTCCCTTGAAGAGAAGCCTTCAAAATACTCCTCTCCCATCATTTTAAGATTGTATAGATGTTTTAGTTTCAGTAGGTTCTTCAATGTTTTTTTCCGACACTTCATACCTATAAATATCTACCATTAAGTGATAGAATATCTATAAGCACAAGCAGTCGTCCTCCTTTCATAAATTTCAGTTTTACCTCCAACTGATAAGGACTTATTGCTACGGATATTGCATATTAAACTATGCAACTCTCCTGCACTTTTTATTTTTATTGGATTACAAAGTTTCCAAAGATTGTTTCTTAACCATTTAAAACTTCTATTTACTGCCAATTTTATATGATTTACAGCTCCATTTAAATCAGCATTAAATAGTTTATCTATAATTATATCTTTAAATAATCCTCTTTTGGTTCTTTTTCCATTATATTTTGGTTTGGTGCAAGTAGATTCCTCTCGCCTTTTATTTAAAGCATTAGAGTATTCCTGCACA
>CAZBVR010000012.1:0-14756 GCA_964495415.1 uncultured Nautiliales bacterium | reverse complement strand
CCTAAAAAAACTAAAATATCATTTTTATTTTTTATGGCCTTATTTATAAAGGTAGATAAATCGTTATTATCAAGTTGTAAATTTTTAAACTTCTTATAAGAAACAATATATTCATCAAATTCTTTTGGAAGTTCATTTTCATCAAGTTCTAAATCATATTTTAATTTTGATAACTCATTTTTTGCAGTATCAATTTTTTCAATATTTAAGTTATCAATCCCTTTTTTTAACTTTTCTACTAATTCATAAATAATTGGATTGTCTATTATTTTTAATTTAATCATTTTTCAACTCCATTGAATCTATTAAAATTTGATCTATTTCTTCTTTTCGAGGCAACATTGCCATTATTGAAACACACTCATCTTTAAAAATTTGTCTAAATTCATCTTCATCCTTTAAATCATGAATATTTTTAGTAGTCAAAATTAAAGAAGCATCAGATGATTTTTTATGAGCTTTTGTTTGAAAAATTAAATGTTCTTTTTGACTTTTTAAATACTCTTTTTTTCCAGCTTTAATTTCAATAGATAAAGTTCCCCCCTCTTTTACATATTTTCCACATTCCCCTTTACCTAATATAAAAGGTTTTTTTAAATTCTCAATTCTTATATCAACTTTTGAATAAGTATCGTCCATCTCTTCTCTATGTTGGGTTTTTATATCTCCTAATCCACTTAAAGATGTTTCCACATATTTTTCTACAAAATTTCCTGCTAGGGTTTGCCTAATTTTTCTCAAAATCTTGTCTTTTTCTAAATATGTTTTTGCATCTTTATACTCTTTTTTTAGTTTATTAACTTGTTCTTGGAATTGTTTATCATTATTATATAAATATGAAAAGTATGCCCTTTTTTTCTCATTATCAAGCCCTAACATCTCTTTTAAATTATTAGGCTTTATGATTTTTAAATTTAAAATATATTCCTCATTACTAAAATATCTAGCCAATGACTGATAAGCTTGTGATAATCTACTGTTTAAAATCTCTTTTCTATATTCAATTTCTTTATAACCTATATTAAATACTTTTTTTGTTTCTTCATTTAGCATTTTAGTTTTTTGATAAGCCATTTTTACTAATTCAACTCTTCTTTCCATATTTATTCTATTTTTTTTGGCTTGTTGATATCTTCTTTCTGCTTTAAAACATCTATATCTGACTCTCTCAACCCAAGCAGAAACTTTTGCAATAGTATCTGGACCATTATTTTCTCTAACTCTTTCTTCTTTTATCAAAGCTCTTTCAAGTTCTGTTTGGGCATTTGATAAAATCATAAATTGTTGCTGTTCATACATTTGAGCTTCTCTAAAAAGATTTTCTGAAAAAAAAATCTCTTTTTGAATGTTTTGTTCTAACTCATTTAATTTTTTTTGATACTTTAAAATTGATTCATGTAAATTGGTTACAATCAAATTGTTTTTTAAATATACTTTTTTTAGAACTTCAAAATTTTTGATATTAACTTGCATTTTAAGAACCTAAATAATCTTTTGCTCTTTGACTTAACATTGTTAGATGGGCTATATTTTCCTCTGAAGAATTTTCAAATACTTTCAATACTCTAAGTAATTCTCTATATTGTTCTTCAAATTCCGCTCTTTTTCTATCTTGCCAACTTGATGATAAATGTTCAAAAGCATTATTTAATCTGTTTGTTGAATTATTTAATGTATCTAAAAACAATCTAATTTCACTAATAAAAACATCTATCTCTTCTGGATTTACAAATACTTGACTACTCATAACAAAACTCCTTTTAATAATTTCTTGTTAATTATAACAAAATTATTTTACTTTTTTGAAATAAAAGCTACCTCATACCCATACTTTCCAAATATCTCTCTTCCCTCGTCAGAAAAGAGAAAATTGTAAAATTTTAGGCTCTCCTCTTTTCTGTTTAAAAGCAGAACCCCCTGCTTAATAGGGGTATATTTGGAAGAATCTAAATCTGTATAATGATTTTTGTTATTTAAGTTTGGAAATTTAAACAATAAACTTTTGGCAACAAACCCGCAATCTGTAACCCTTATAGCATAATTAAAAGCAGAAGCGATATTTCCTCCAATAACAAATCTATCTTTTACTTTTGAATAGAGGTTAGAATTTTTCAGATACTCAATTGTGGCTTTTCCATAAGGGGCTGTCTTTGGATTAGCAATCGCTATCTTTTGACAATCCAAAATTGAAGTCCCATTTTTGGAAAAAAAAATAAGTTTTCCAATTGCATAAACTTTGGGAGGTTCAACTCCTACTCCTTTTTTATAAAGATAGTTTGGATATCTCATATCTGCACTTAAAAATAGGTCAAACGGAGCACCTCTCTCAATTTGAGCACTCAACTTTCCACTTGAAGAGATAATTGGCACAACTCTAATAGAGGTTTTTTTATAAAACTCTTTTGCCAACTCCTTAATAGCAAAGGCTACATTTCCTGCTGTGGCTACTTTTACTTCTCCAAAAAGAGAGATAGTCAAAAATAGAACAAAGAATATAATTTTCAACTTCTACTCCTCGTCTAAAAATTTTTTATCTAAAAAAGTTTCTGGATAAAGATTTTTAAATCCCGCTTCAAGAGAAACAAAAAGTTTCTCATATCTACCCTCCAACTCTTTTAACAACTCTCGTGTCTCCTCCCTTACATAGGGTTGCTTTTTATCCCCTTCCTTAACTGCTAAACAACTACCCTCTCCATCAATAATTGGAAAATTGTTTCTGTTTGCCATTCCAATAATAAACTTCTCTCGAACTCTAATCAAAGGTCTGATAACCTCTATTCCATTGTAAGCTTTATACTTAGGAGGCATTGACCTCATCATCCCATTATAAAACAACCCCATAAAAAAGGTCTCCACTGCATCATCAAAATGGTGTCCCAATGCAATTTTATTATATCCAAGTTCTATCGCTTTTGAATATAGACTTCCTCTTCTCATTCTTGCACAGAATCCACAAGCAGATGAGTTATCTCTCTTTTTCTCTTTTAAAATATCCATTATAGGAGTTTTATACCAAATATGCTTAATTCCATACTTTTCACAATGCTCCGCCAATGGCGAATAATCTATTCCTGTCATAGAATCGATAGTTATAGCGGTAACCTCAAAATCGAAGGGAGCAATTTGAGAGACTCTATGAAGAGTGTGTAACAAAACAAAACTATCTTTTCCTCCACTGAGCCCTACTAAAATTCTATCTCCCTCTTTGAATAGATTATAATCTCCGTTGGCTCTTCCAACAAACTTTAAAATTTTTTTACTGTATTCTATGCCCATTTACCTCTATTCCTTTATCATCTATTTTGATAGTTGTTTTATATCCATTAAAATAGGTTTTAACAATTTGAGGGTCAAATGGATTTGTTACTTTGCTAAACAGAGTTTTACTTAAATTTAGGTCAATAACTAAATTCATCTTTCTCAAATCCAGAGCCTTTACAACTCCTCTCAAATATAACTCACCTCCATCTACAAATGAGTTATCAATCTCTGTCACTTGCCAATTAAATTTCCAATCAACATTGTAGTTTTCCCACACAAACTCGCTTTTCGCTGTTCCAAATCCTATATATTTACTTTTATTAAAAAATCCTATCGATTCAGCATCAAACTTATCTATCAATTTATAAGTGCCATCGCTATTAAGGTGAGTTTCAAAATGCTCCTTGATATTTTTTCCTTTGAAAAGATATCTCTTTTTAAATCTCATCTCAAAAAAACTACTTTTTAAATCTAAATTCACTATTCCAAGTTCGAGATTTTTCACTAATCCTGCAATATCTAGATTTTTCAAAATTATATTTTTAGAAGAGTAACTTTTCAAATGAAACTTCTCTATTTTATAGTAGTTTTTATCCTTTTGAATAACCGCTTTTAGCCCCTCTAAAATTGAGTTATCAACTCCCTCAATTTCAAACCTCTTTAAATCTTTTGAAACTACTTTAAATTTATATCCTCTTAACTCTGATAAAGGTATAAACTTCTCAATCTCTACATTAAAAATCGCTTTTGTAGATGGTAAATTCTTAAAATTAAGAGTTACTAAAAACACACCTTTTATTGGATAGATATCACTATTTTTAGAGTAAAAAACTTTAAAAACTCTTTTAGAGGTTAAATATCCTATCTCTTTATCTATCTCTTTAATTTGAATGTTTCTATTCTCTTTTTCTATGGCTACTATTTTTTTATCTATATTTGAATTGGTTATCTTAGCCAAAATTATGGGAGTTAAAAACAATAATACCAATAATCCAATTATGGGAATAATTACCTTTTTCATCTAATCTCCTTCACCATCTCCATTAGCAATTTGGCACTCTCTTTGGCACTACTCTCCAAAAATTTATCAAAATCAAACCCAGCATCCATATCCGCACTATCACTAATAGCCCTTAACACAAAAAAGGGAACTCCCAAGGCATCGCAAACAAATCCAACACTCGCTCCCTCCATCTCAATCGCATCCGCTTGAAAAGTCTCTTTTATCCACTCCTTCTTTTTACTATCTGCTATAAATTGGTCTCCCGTTGCAATTATTCCCTCTATCAACTTTTTATTCAATTTTGTAGCAACTTTTTTTGCTATTTCATTGAGCGTTTTATTACTCTCTACAAAAATTTTGCTTTCTGGAACATATCCATAAGGGTGTCCAAAGGCAGTAATATCTAAATCGTGTTGGCACAATTTTGTTGCAATAATTAAATCTCCAATATGAAGATTTGAGTTAATCGCTCCTGCCACTCCGCTAAACAGCAAAATATCTATCTCAAATTTTTCAATCATAGTGGAAGCGGTAAGGGCTGAATTAACTTTTCCTATCTTGCTGTATGCAATAATTAACTCTACTCCATAATAATGGGCTTTATAATATCTATTTTTTCCATAATCTATCTCTCCACTAATCTCATCTACTAACTCCAATATAGGCTCTATCTCCTCTCTCATCGCTCCCATAATTCCGATTCTCATCTCAATCCTTTAATTTTTTCTTAAATAGTATTTTTGAGTTACTGATAACTTTCTATTTAAAGTTGTAAAAATAGTATCCACTTCAAACAATTTCGCACTTTTTTCAATCTCTCCTTTTGGAGTTACAATAGCACTTCCACCCCAAAATCCAAGTCCATCTTCAAATCCAACTCTGTTAGCAAAAAGAGTATATCCCCCACTCAATAAAGATGCTGTTTTCAGAATAGAATACCAATTCTCTTGAATTAACAATCTATCCTCTTTAAACTCCCTTGCCGGAGAGTTTGCTAAAACTAAAACTATATCTGGCTTTTCCTCAGCTATAAAATTTAGAGTATCTCCTGCAAACATATCCTCACATATAAACATTACCACTTTTCCAAACTCTGTATCAAAAGAGAAACTTTTATCTCCTGCAAAAAAGAATCTTGCCTCCTCAAACAATCCATAGTTTGGTAGATGTCTTTTCTTATAGATATAATAATCCCCACTCTTATCAAAATAGATAGAGGCATTAAAAATTTTATGCCCCTCTTTTAAGGCAACTCCTATACAGATATTTTTATCTAAGTTTTTAAAAACTTCCAACTCCTCTATCTCAAAAGCATATTCCAATAAAGCATCTTTTAGATTATATCCATTTAGAGCAAGTTCGGGAAAGAGAATAAGGTCTGCCTCACTCTCCCTTATAATCTCTACTGCCTCCTCTAAATTTTTTCTACTCAAATGAGGAGCTGTTTGAACTATCTCTATTTTCATAATTTTAGAGCTTTTTCTAAACTTTTCATATCTGTAATAGGTAAAGTTTTCACTTTTGTAACTTTTCTATTTATACCCATTAACACTTTTCCTCCAAACTCCACAAAAACATCTACATCATTCTCAATTTTTTTAATTGATTGTTTATATAGAACCGGCTTTGTTAATTGCTGAGGAAGAAGTTGTAAGGCCTCCTCTTTACTTCTATATGGCTCAGCAGTTACATTGCTTATAACAACTTTAAACTCCTCTTTTAAACTATCTTGAAGTAACTCTTTCAAAGGTTCAGTAGCAGATTCAAGTAATGGGCAATGACTTGCCACACTCATATTCAATAACATAGTTCTTTTTGCCCCTGCCTCTTTAATTATCGGTTCCAATTGAGCCAAATCCTCTTTAACTCCTGCTAAAACAAGTTGTCCGTCACTATTGTAGTTTGCTGGCCAAACTCTTTTTCCACTCTCTTTACAAATTTTTTCAAGAGTAGCATCATCAAGTCCCAACACAACCATCATTCCGCCCTCTATCTCTTTAAAAGCCTCTTTCATCAATTTACCTCTTGTATGCACCAACTTAATAGCATCACCTAACTCCAAACCTCCGGCACTATACAAAGCACTAAACTCCCCAAGAGAGTGTCCTAAACTTGCTACATATTCAAACTCTCTATCAAAAAGTTTATAAGCTATTGCTGAATATAAAAGAATTGCGGGCTGAGTATATTCAGTTTGATTTAACTTCTCATTCTCCTCAAACATAATAGTTTTAAAATCCTCTTTAATCGCATCACTCGCCTCTTCAAACATCTCTTTCGCAATAGTGCTATTTTCATAAAAATCTTTTGCCATTCCTACAAATTGAGAACCTTGTCCTGGAAATAATAAAGCTATTTTCATCTATCAATCCTTCTATTTTTATTTTTTTTAATTATAACATAGATTACAATTTTCTGCTTAAATATAACCCTGCTCCTATCATAAAAATTGTAACAATATAGAGAGTATTGTATCCAAAAAATTTGATAATCACTCCTCCCAATAGTGGAAAAAATAGTCCCACAGAGGTTAGGTTTGATTGAAGAGCAGTATATATCGGTCTTTTATCCTCAGGGGCTATCTCAAAAATAAGATTCATTCCACTAATACTAAATCCGTCCATTGCAAACCCAAACAACAGAAACACCAATCCATAGAGAATAATTGGATTATCGATATAAAGCATCGCCATCAATGGATTGTTATTGTTACTTATTGCACTCCCAGCTGAACTAAAATAGGAAGCCATCAAAGCCACAATAAAAGCTAAAATAGCAAATATAAAACTAAGTTTTAACATCTTTTTATAGTTATGCAATCTTCTCCATATAAAAAAACTTCCAATAATACTACCTGTCATCTGAATTGTGATAAAACCTCCAATCATCCACCCGCTCAACTTTAATGTCTCATTCGCTTTCAAAATTACAAATGGATAGGCAAGTAGATAACTAAACCCTAAAAAGATAACAAAAATTTGAAGTTTTAACCTTTTATCCTCTTTTAGAATTAAAAAGGAGTTTTTTAAAAACTTCATAAAACTATCCTCTCTTTTTCTGATAGTTCTCTTTTCCGGCTCCTCAATAGTTCCAAATGCAATAAATCCAATAGCCATTAAAAAACTGCTCACCATAAAGAGATAAGCATAATTGAGAGGAGGCTCATAATTTTGAAGAACATATCCAGCAACTCCACCGCTTAAAATAGTTCCAACGGCTGTCCATATTTGACGATTAGCCATCGTTTTGCCTCTATACTTTTTAGAAAAGACTTTTGCTATTATCTCCTTAAAATAGATTGCCCCAAATCCCGCGGTAAAACTAAATCCAAACAACCCTATTCCAATAAGAAACAGAGTTAAACTTTTGTTACTATCTCCAACTAAATAGATAGCCAAACCTATTAAAAACCAACTAAACCATCTGAAAAAGAATACCATTCTCATATAGGGCATAACTTTTACATACTCCTGAGCATAAAAAGCCGCAAACATCTGAACCGCAATAGCTCCTCCCTTCAAAAGAGAGGCAAATAGCCCAACTACTACAACACTATCACTAAAATGATGCACAAGCAAAGGCAAAATTGTAGAAGGCTCTGCAACCGTTACCGCCACTGCTAAAAAAAATCCGTGCATAATGTTTTTGATATTAGCCTTTGGGTCATCTATCTTAAAACTCATCTTCTTCCTTTAAAAATTATAATCTTGTGGTCTTGGATTTATTTCGCTTAAACATCCACTTAAAAATAACACTACAATAATAAACAGAATTAAACTCCAATATCTACTCATCTTTTCGCTCCTCTAATCCAACCGCCTCCCAACAGTTTATCTCCCTGATAAAAGACCGCACCCTGTCCCTTGGCAACTCCTACTGCTGGTTTATCTAAAAAAAGCACCGCTTTACTTCCCTTCTCTATTTTTACTTTTCCTTTAATGGCATCAGTTCTATAACGAACTTTTATTTCACAATCAAACTCCTTTTTGTCTATAAAAAGATTAACCTGTTTTAAAAAGATAACTCTCTTTTCAAGTTGCTGTTTATCTCCCACAATTAAACTATTCTTTTCACTATCAATTCCAATCACATATTGGGGTTTATGAGATTTGAAAAGAGTAAATCCCTTTCTCTGCCCGATTGTATAGTGCATATACCCTTTATGAACTCCAATAACCTCTCTTCTACTATTTATCACTTTTCCTTTTAAGTTAGTATTAAAATGAGAACTCAACACATCAATATAGTTGGTAGGAATAAAACAGATATCTTGACTTTCTCTTGCACTTGCAAACTCCTCTAAACCTATCTCTTTTGCAAGCTCCTTAATCTCCTCTTTTTTATAATCCCCAAGAGGAAATATCGTTTTTTTCAAAACTTCCCTTTTAATTCCAAACATAAAATAGCTTTGGTCTTTCACTCTATCTTTTGCTTTATATAAAAATTCACCATCTGTTTTCACATAATGACCTGTGGCCAAATAATCAGCTCCATACTTCTCCAAAAATGGTAAAAACTCTCCAAACTTTATCTCTTTATTACAAACCGCACAAGGGTTGGGAGTTAGTCCGTTTTTATAACTTTCAATAAAGTAATTAAAAACCTTTTTCTCAAAAGTTTCGCTAATATCCTCAATATGATATTCAAAATTAAACAAAGTTGCAATCTTCTCAATTTTAGCAATGTTCTCCTCGTGAGGAACCTCTCTATGCATCTTTAAATATAGTCCCACAACTTCATATCCTGCTTTTTGGAGGAGATAGATAGTAACCGCACTATCAACTCCTCCACTTACTCCAACTAAAACTCTTTTTTTCAAATTTTTTCCTTTATTTTTTTTGCTAATTTTAACACAATTTAGGAATAGTATTTGCTTAATGGCTATTAAAAAGGAGTTATTTATGGATGTAACAAGTGCAACCCCACAAGTAACGAAAACAACCTCTACCTCTTTTGCATACAATCCAAACTCTGAATTAAAAAGTGACGATTTTATGAAACTATTTTTAACAGAATTGCAATATCAAGACCCAACCGCTCCAATGGAAACAAAAGATATGTTGGAGCAAACAAGTCAATTAACTCAACTCAAAACAAATGATGACTTAAAAAACTCTCTAAATAAATTAACTTCTCAATTAAGCAACTCTACTCAATTTAACTCTATATCGATGATAGGTAAAATTGCTGATACTGGAAATGATGGCTTTTCTGTTACAGATGCAAAAAATTTAACAGAACAGATTCCATTTGATTTATACTTTGGAAGCGACTATATTAGTGCCACTATTGAAATAAAAGATGCCAATGGAGATGTAGTTAGAAGTTTTAAATTAGATGACGGAGAAAAAGGAGTTAAAAGTTTTAGTTGGGATGCAACTGATGACAATGGAAATCCAGTTGCTGATGGAGTCTATTCAATTACTGCAAACTATAAAGAAAAAGATACATTAAAAGAAAAAACTACAAAAATGGGTCTCTATCCAGTGGATGCTGTAAAATTTGAAAATGGTGAAGCATATCTAAAAGTTGGAACTCAATATCAACCACTTAATACAATAAAAGAGGTTTTGGAGGAGATATAGATGAATGCTTCCTTTTATAATGGCTTAGTGGGAATGAAAAGTTCTCAATTCAATAGTGATATGTGGGCTGATAATATAGCAAATGCAAATACAACCGGTTATAAACAGCAAACGGCCAACTTTTCTGCACTTTTTACATCTCAGATTTTAAGCTCCATAAATGGAGTAACAAGTAACGATATTGAAAGTGGGGCAGTTGTAGGCACAACAGCAAAAGATATGTCACAAGGAAACATAGTTAAAACAGATAATCCTTTTGATTTGGCAATTAGTGGAGATGGATTTTTTGTAATAAAAGATATAACAAATCCTCAATTCACAAGAAACGGCTCTTTTACAAGAGATAGAGATGGATTATTAGTTAATCAAAATGGAGAACCTCTGCAAGTCTTAAATGCCAATAACTTAAAAAAAGAGAATGGAGAGTGGATAATAGATACTTCGATTGATACAACAACACTTCTTACTCCAAATAGTAGTATCAATGACTTAACTCCTATAACTCTCCCCGAAATTTTAACTTTTCCAGCACAAGCAACAAAAAATATCTCTATTGCAGGAAACTTGAATGGAGGGGATATTGTAGATAAAGTTGAAACAGCTAAATTAGATAGTGATTTTGGAGTATTGTATGATAAAAATCAAAAAGATATGCATATACAGGAAGGAGAAAGTTTAGTTTTTGGTTTTGGGGAAAATATCAGCTATGAAAATGGCCTAATCAAAACAGAGTTTTGTATCGCAGATGACCCTATCGACAATAAAGATGTAAATATAGATTTTTTAGTAAATGGAACTGAAATAAAAACTACACTAAAAGATGGAGCAACAAAAGAGGAGATAAAAGATGCCATAGCAAAAGAGTTGGAAAAAAACTCTATTCTATATGAAAAAAGCGAATCGGGTATAAAACTAAAAAGTAAAGATAGATTGATAGTTGAAAATAAGGGAGATATTCTTAAAAATAGTGGAGCTGAGGTATTGAGTTACAAAAAAAATCCGCAAAATAAGGGAGAATTTCAAACAATAGAGCAGTTTATCAATAAATTACAATCTATTGCAGATAAAGTTTATCCAGAAACAACCTCTATTTCTCTGAATGAAAAGGGGCAACTCTATATTCAAAATAACTCAGATAAAACAATTGTTTCAACACTTCTAAAAACAGAAAACTCAAATCAATCATTTTTAGAAAATTTAGGCTCTCTTGGAAAAGTGATAAATAGCAATACTGCAACAAACTCTCTAACTTTTAATGAAGCATCTGAGGGCTTTACAGGAAATATAATAGATAGCACAGGAGAGAAAAATAGTTTAAAATTCACTTTTAGAAAAGTTGAAAAAGAGGAGGATAAAACTATTTGGAATTTAGATTTGGAGGAAACAGACAAGGAGGGAAACTCTACATCAACTGATAATTATAGATTGGAATTTAGTCAAACGGGAGAACTTTTAAATCCAAAAGAGATAACATTTGATAACAATGGAATAGACACTCTTATAGATTTGGGAGGTGGATTCAAAGGAATAACCTCATTTAATAAATCCAATAGTGGTTTTGCATATTCAGAAGATGGATTGATTGAAGGGTATCTTAAAGGTTACGATATAGAAACAGACGGAAAAATTGTTGCTACCTTTTCCAATAATCAAACCTCAGCCTTAGCACAAATTCCAATTTTTCATTTCCCAAATAAACAGGGGTTGAATAGTTTGGGAGGAACTATCTTTTCATTGAGCGATAACTCAGGAACTCCAACTCTATTTTCAGACCAAAATGGAAACTACATTGCCGGAGCAACAATTCAAAACTCCTCTCTCGAAACATCTAATGTAAATATGAGCCAAGCGATGACAGAGTTAATTATTAGTCAAAAAGCATACGAAGCAAACTCAAAGTCTATCACAACCTCAGACCAATTTATTCAAAAAGCTATCGATATGAAAAAATAGAGTTATCTTTGGATTTGGTATAAAATTTGCTTTCTCCCTCTCATAAAAGAACTTTAAGGAGTTTGTAATGATGAGAAGTTTATGGAGTGGGGTTAGTGGTCTTAATGCCCACCAAGTAGCAATGGATGTAGAAGGTAACAACATTGCAAATGTAAATACAACCGGTTTTAAATATAGTAGAACAAATTTTCAAGACCTACTTTCTCAAACGGTTAAAGCTGCGACCGCACCACAAGGCAATATAGGAGGAAAAAACTCTCTACAAGTTGGATTGGGAGCAACTGTTAGCTCAGTAGAAACTATGTTTAGTCAAGGTAGTATCCAAAACACAGATAAAACAACAGATATGGCAATTAGTGGAGATGGTTTTTTTGTTGTTACAGCTGATGGAGGAAAAACTTCACAATACACAAGAGCGGGGGATTTTACATTTGATAGCAATGGAAACTTTGTTGATCCAAATGGATATGTAGTTCAAGGGTGGTTAGCAGATGATGATTATAAGATAGACTCAGCATCGGGTGTAAAACCTATCTCTATTCGTCCTGGACTAACAACTCCGGCAAATCCAACAAGTGTTGTTCAAATTAAGGCAAACCTGAATAGTGGTGATAAAATCTCAGAGATGAGTGGAACAGATGCAACTCTCCTTCCCACAGATAATATAAATGGAACTTTTAACTCTATTGGTGAAAAAATCTCTTTAACAGAAGACACTGATAAGTTTAAATTTATATTAACAAAAGCGGACGGAACAAAAGACACGGTAACTCTCACATATGGAAAATCCATTTCAGATACAGATGGAAAATTTACCACAATGAAAGAGTTATTAGACGAGATAAATAGGATAATTAAAGATACAAGTGGAGCAGGTCGATATGAAGTTTATCTAAATGGGGATGGAAGAATAGTTGATGATAATAATGCAATTACTTTTGATACAACTTCCAACTCTTCAAAGTTTGCAACAGTTTTGGCATCTTTGAATGGAACCTCTACCACAAGTGAAAATATCAAACATACTCAAAATGCCTTTATTGGAGCAGATGATGTCGCTGAACTATTTGACTCAAATGGAGAAGCTTTAAATTTGGAAGATGGGCAAGGATTGATAGCAAACATCGAAGGATTGGGAGAAAATAGAAAATTTGTCTATTCTGCTAAACCTATAACTTCAAGTGAGGGTTGTGGAGGAGCAAATGGAAGCTATCAATCAAACAGCCCGGTTGTATCTGATTCAACAGAAGGAATGCACTGGACCTATGATAGCACAAATTCAAGAGCCTATTTTAATGTTAATCAACAAACTACTTTTAAATTTAGTGATGGAAGCACTCATACATATGTTTATGGAAAAGATTTCCAAACAATTGAGGACCTATGCTGTGTGGTAAATGCCGACTTAACGGATGCTGATATTGATGACAATTTAACATTTGTAAATGGAAAAATTGTAGAGAGTGACGGAAGCGGAATTACAGATGTATCTGTTCAAGATAGTAATGGAAACAATGTAACAGACACCACAACCGGACTTGGAGCAATGGGTAAAATTTTAGACGGGTTAGACGGAACAAATTCAGAAACCTATGAGTTTAAAAAAAATGATATCTACTATTTTCACGATATTGCAGATTTAGAAAACTTGTGGCAAATGGCTCTTGATGATAGTGGAGACCCTCTAAACTCAACATCAGGAAACAAAGGGATAGTCTCTTTACAAAATGGAAAGTTATCTATCTTAAATGAATCAGATAACTCCTTTAATATAAAATTGGTAGGAGGTTATCCAGATGATGAGCATGATAATCAAAAATTAACAGATA
Source organism: uncultured Nautiliales bacterium (assembly GCA_964495415.1). Taxonomy (GTDB): domain Bacteria; phylum Campylobacterota; class Campylobacteria; order Campylobacterales; family JAADDX01; genus CAZBVR01. Next base: position 1,125 of record CAZBVR010000012.1, on the reverse strand, counting down.
TCTTCTCTCCAATAAATGGAACCTTGGCAGCGGGAGGAACTGCTCTTTCTCAACCTATGGAGGCCGCAACTCACACTACAAGTTTAGATATATTTGATAGTTTGGGAAGTAAGCACACTTTAACTATCCATTATAGAAAAACTCACACCTCAACAGGACCAAATGACCCTACAATTTGGAAGTTTTATGTTGAGGTTCCCGCTCCTGCTACTGTGGATAATCCAGCAAGTGGATATGTAAAATTTAATCCGGATGGTAGTTTGAATAGTTTTAACCCTTCAAACATTATCTTTAATGCAAACAATGGTTCAGACCCGGGACAGCCCGTTCAATTCAATTTTGGAGATTTAAATAAATTTAATGGTTTAACAAGTTTTGATTCCCCTTCCTCTACATCGGGACAGAGTCAAGATGGATACCCCGGTGGAGATTTGCAAGATTTGGTAGTAGATCAGAGTGGAACAATTATCGGAGTATTTACAAATGGAAGAAGTTACTCTCTTGCTCAGGTCGCAATGGCTAAATTTGTAAATAATGAGGGACTTATGCATGAAGGTGGCAGTCTGTTTAGTGCAACTGCTAACTCGGGAGATGCAATTATCGGAACAGCCGGAACCGGTGGAAGAGGAACTATTCAGCCAAGTTCCTTAGAGATGAGTAATGTTGATTTGAGTAGAAGTTTAACAGAACTTATTATTATTCAAAGAGGTTATGAAGCAAACTCAAAAACAATTAAAACATCTGACCAGATGTTACAAACCGTTTTAGGATTAAAACAATAACACCATTCTATTTCTTAAAATTGACATACTCCCCACGACTAAAGTCGGGGGATTCTGGCTTTAAACAGAAATGCCTTTCATTAAGGTCTTATACCAATTCCAAGATACCTACAAACTTTAATATAATTTTGATATAACAACGATATGGGAATATTAAAATATAATAAATTGATAAAAGAGAGTGTAGAATAATTAGAGCAGTTGTTAAAAAAAGAGAGAGATGTGAGGATTTATAGAAGAATACAAGTTATTTATCTATTAAAAAAGACCCCAAATGTTCAATTAAAAGATATAAGTGAAAGGATGGAAATAAGCATACAATCAGTAAAGAAATATTGGGGGC
>CAZBVR010000011.1:0-5071 GCA_964495415.1 uncultured Nautiliales bacterium | reverse complement strand
AATCCCTTTATCTCTCTCTTTAAAAAAAATCTCACCCACTCCACTCTTCTCTATCTCTACCACAACCTCCTCAAAATTAGAAGGCAACACTTTAACAATTATACTTGATATATTCATTATCTACTCCTTGATTTTACTTATTATAATTTTATCGGCTGAAAAACTTAAAACTTTATTATCATCTATAAATTTTATTCCATTTAGTGGCATAGTATGACCCTCAATAAATGTTATAAGCTTTCCATATTTGTCATAAACAACTATCCTATTTTTCTCATCATATTGAAAGGCAATATAATTCTCATTTGGAGATATAGCAGCTCCATAAGGGAGAAATTTTGCCTCCAACTTTAATAGATATCTACCACTATCTACATCAAAAAGAGAAACTCTCTTATCCGCAGTTGCATTCAATCCTAATTTTTTCATATATGCTAAACTAATAGTTTGGTCTTTATTAAATTTATTAAAAATTCTCTCTATTTTTCCATCTTTAACTCTTACAAGTTTCACCGCTCCACTCTCATCTCCAAGAAGCAATCTGCTTCTATCACTATTTAGGGCAAAGGTTGAAAAAACATAGTTACCTATCTGTTTTGTATATATAAACTTTTTTAAAGAATAATCATAAAGAGCCACTTCATCACTCAGCAATCCAAACACAATTCTATTTTTACCAACAAACTTCGCTTTCATAAAAGTTTTTGGAGAGGTGAAAAGTTGCTCCAACTTTTTAGAACTCAAATCATAAATAAATAGTTTTCTAACTGACTCCTCTCCCTCCGCCAAAATTAACAACTTATCTCCATCTATATCTAAACTATAAATAGGCATAGGAATTTTATCACCCATAAAATCCTCTATCTCCGGTAATTTAAGCTTATCTATAACTTTATCTTCATTAAATCTTTTAATAACTATCTCTCCATTTTCCAATCCTGCAATAAGATAGTTATTATTAAAAGCAACCTTTGAAATATAACCATCAAAATAGATATCTTTTGAAAACCCCATTGTTATAAAAAGAAAAAATAGCACAACTTTTTTTATCATCTTCTAATTCTCCTCTCTTACAATTCCAATCAATGTTTCTCCTGCCTTTATCTCCTCTCCAACAATAACCTTTAAAATAGTTTCTTTTGGAAGATAGATATCAACTTGACTACCGAACATTATTATTCCATATCTTTGAGCCAAATCTATATTTCCCTCCTCCACAAAAGTTACTATCCTTCTTGTGATAAATCCTGCAATTTGATTTGTAACTACACTAAATTTATTGTTTTCAAAAAGAGTCCTGTTTTGCTCATTTAACTCACTTGCTTTTTCATTGCTAAGGGCTAAAAATTCTCCGTGAATATATTGTTTCTCTTTTAAAACACCCTCTATTGGTGCTCTTTGAATATGATTATCTAACAAACCAAGTCTAATTGATATTTTTATCATCTCTTGATTTGTAAAAAATGGCTCCTCTGTCTCTACAATCTCAATAATTTCTCCATCGGCGGGAGAGATAATCACATCATCACCTCTCTCCTCTGGAACTCTTTCTGGATTACTAAAAAAATAGAGCATAAAAGTAAAAAGTGCAAATGTTAAAAATTGAAAAATAAAACTATTTGAAAAAAGAAGAGAGATAAAAAAGAGTGCAAAAGCACCAAAAACAAAAGGATATCCCTCTTTTAAAACTATTTCTGTTTTTTTACTATTCATCGTCTTTATCCTTTTCAATCGTTATTTTATGAGGAGAATATTCTTCTATAAGTTCAGTTACTCTCTCACCTGTAATTACCTCTTTTTCTCTTAGTTCCTTCACCATAGCCTCAATAACATCTCTATATTCATTCAATTTAAATTTAACCTCTTTATATCTTTCAGCCAACAAACTCTTAATATATTCATCAGCCTCTTCTGCTATTTTTTCACTATAATCTTTTTGAGTTCCAAATCCTCCACCCAAAAATTGATTTTGCTGTTTTTCAAGCACCATAAGCCCTGCTACCTCACTCATTCCATAAACTCTAACTATTCCTTTTATAATATCGGTAGCCCTTTCAAGGTCATTACTTGCACCTGTTGAGATTTCACCTAAAAACACCTCCTCTGCACCTCTACCTCCAAGTAATACATCAACCTCAGCAATTAACTCATATTTTTGCATCAGATATTTATTCTCTTCCGGAGTGTTTAATGTATATCCAAGTGCGGCCATACCTCTCGGAACAATTGAAACCTTTTTCACCTTTTTAGCACCTTCCGTAATTTGTGCAATTAGTGCATGTCCCGATTCATGATATGCTACAATTTTTTTCTCTTTTTCATCAATTCTTCTACTTTTCTTTTCAAGTCCTGCAATTGCTCTCTCTATCGCTTCCAAAAAGTCTGACTGCTCTACCGCCTTTTTATTGTGTCTTCCTGCAAGAAGTGCGGCTTCATTTACTATATTGGCCAAATCAGCTCCTGCAAGCCCTGCTGTCAATTTCGCTATCTCCTCTAAATCTACATCTTTTGCGAGTTTATATCCTTTGATATGCACCTTTAAAATCTCTATCCTACCTTTATAATCCGGTTTATCAACTAATACCTGTCTATCAAACCTACCTGGTCTAAGAAGTGCTGGGTCCAAAACTTCGGGCCTATTGGTAGCCGCCAAAACAATTACTGGAACATCACTATCAAATCCATCCATCTCAGCCAAAAGTTGATTTAATGTTTGTTCTCTTTCATCATTACCACCCATTAAACCCCCCGCGGCTCTACTTTTACCAATAGCATCTATCTCATCTATAAATATAATTGCCGGAGCTTCCTTTTTTGCTTGTGCAAATAGGTCTCTTACTCTACTTGCCCCAACTCCTACAAACATCTCTATAAAACTACTTCCACTTACAGCAAAAAACTTAACATCCGCTTCACCCGCTACCGCTTTTGCTAAAAGTGTCTTACCCGTCCCCGGAGGTCCAACAAGTAATACCCCTTTTGGGATTTTTGCTCCTAAATCGATATATCTTTGAGGCTCTTTTAGAAAATCTACTATCTCCTTCACCTCCTCTTTTGCTTCATCATTTCCCGCAACATCAGCAAAAGTAACTTTTGGCTTTTCACTTGAAATAAGCCCTTTGCTACTTCCGGCACCTAAAATTCCACTACCAAGAGATTTTTGCATTCTGTTTGCAAGAAACATCCATATAGCAAAAAAGATAAATACCGGTATAACCCAACCAAAAATTAGCTCATTGAGCCAACTTGTATCTTGAATTGATGAATATGGCACCTTATAACTATCTAATAAAGGTATTAAAGTTGTATCTCCACTAACCTTTTGAGTTGTTAGTATAGTCCCATCTTTTGCTTTTGCTTTTATAAGATGAGTTCCTATCCCCACATACTCTATTTTATCCTCTTGCACCAACTTTTTCAAATCTGAATAAGCTATTGAGATAGTTTTTGTATTAAAAGCAGTAACTTCACTTTCTCCTGTTGCTCCTCCACTCAAACCTGAACTACTTTGAGGGGCCAACGACTTAAATATCATTATAGTAACAATCGCAAAAATAATAAATGTTAATAAAGGATTATCATTAAAAAAATTGTTATTATTGTTACCATTTCCACCATTTTGATTATTCTTCTGCTCCATCTACAACCTTTTTAAAATTAGAGTTACCCACTCATTTTTTTCTATCGTATCTACAACTTTAAAATTTTTAGAGTATTTGTTTATAACTTTATCTTTATATTTATCAATAATTCCTGACAAAATAAGAGTCCCTTTTGCAACCTTTTCTAAATCTTTATAGATAAAAATTAAAACATCCGCTATTATATTTGCCACTACAATATCATATTGTTTGTCAGCCAAGTTTGCACTTCCAACCCAAATTTTATTATACTTTGCACTATTTAATTCATAATTCTCTTTTGCACTCTCCACTGCAAGCGGGTCTGTATCACAAGCATCTACTTTTGCACCCAATTTATTTGCAACAATACCAAGTATTCCACTTCCACAACCTACATCAAGTAGATTGTCATTCTCTTTTACTACCTGTTTTATAGCTTTTACACAAGTAGAGGTAGTTTCATGATGCCCGCTTCCAAATGCGAGTGCTGGATTTATTAAGATATTTATTTTCCCCTCTTTTGGAGAATGCCAAGATGGATGAATGTAAAACTCCTCAATCTCCACCGGTTGAATTGAATTTTGATAATTTTCTATCCAATTTTTATTCTCTTTCTCCTCAACTTTTATCTCCAACTCTATCTTTTGATTAAAAAGTTCTTCAAGCGAATTTTTATAAATGTTTAACTTTTCAATCAACTCATCAAAAGGAAGCTCACTTCTTAAAATAAGAGCACCATTCAACTCCTCAATTCCATTATTAAAATTATCTAACAAAAAACTCTCTATCTCCTCTACAAATAAAGAAGGAGTTATTGTTAGTTCAAAATAGTTATCCTTCATTGATACCCAATACCGCTTGAAGTTTTTCTTTTAGAACTTGTGGAGTAAATGGTTTTACAATATAATTATTAACCCCCGCTTTTAGTGCTGTAATAACTTCTGCTTTACCCCCCTCAGTAGTTACCATAATAATCGGAACATCTATATATTTCTCTTCTGCTCTTATTTTTTTTACTAATTCAAGACCATTCATATTTGGCATATTCCAATCAGTAATTACAACCCCAATATCTGGATTATTTTGTAAAGCGTCCCAAGCTTCAACCCCATCTGCACCTTGAACTACATCTTTATAACCTAATCTTCCGAGAGTATTGACAATAATTCTCCTCATTGTTGAGCTATCATCTACTACCAATATTTTCATTACTGCTCCTTAATTAAATTGAATACCTCTTTTAAATCTATCGTTCCTTCATAAAAGGCTTTTCCAATAATTGTACCATAAATTTTATTATTTATTAACTTTTTTATATCATTTATATCTCTAACTCCTCCACTTGCTATTACATTTAATCCACTTGCATCAGCAATACTTTTTATAAAATCGATATTAACTCCACTTAATGTTCCATCTTTTGATATATCTGTAGCAATAATCACTTC
>CAZBVR010000010.1:0-2703 GCA_964495415.1 uncultured Nautiliales bacterium | reverse complement strand
TATGAGGAATTTGTCAAAACCTATAAAAAGATAGAGAATAAACTTTTAAAAGTTGTTAAAGAGAAAATGGAAAAAAGAGGAGAAAAAGAATGGGACATATAAGTTTTAAAGAGAGTCAAATTTTGATTGATAGTTTAGCAGTGCAAAAGAGAACTAAAAAACTCTATTTGGAAAACTCATTGGGTTATGTGTTAGCTGAAACTATTGTGGCAAATTTTAATAACCCTCTCTATCCGACAGCGAGTATGGATGGATATGCTATTAGATTTGAAGATATTGGAAAGGAATTAAAAATTGTAGGTAGTAATCCAGCCGGAACTTTTAAATTTAATCGTTTAGGAGAGGGAGAAGCCATTAAAACTTTTACGGGTAGTATTATGCCAGAGGGAGCGGATACATTGGTTCCTATTGAAAATGTGGAGGAGAAAGGAACAACTTTAAAAGTTACTACTCCTGTAAGTAAAGGTTTTAGTGTTAGAGAGGTTGGAGAGGATTTTAAGGAGGGAGAAGCTCTTATTGAAGTTGGAACAAAAATAGGTTTTGCAGAGATAGGAGTTATGGCAAGTTTAAATCGATGTTTTGTTGAGGTGTATGACAAAGCAAAGGTTGCCATTATTTCAACAGGTAGTGAAATTTTAGATTTGGGGGAGAGTGGAAGCGAGGCTCAAATCCACTCTTCAAACAACTATACTCTTACAGCACTTGCTAAATGGTTGGGATATGATGCAACAAATGTTGGGTTGGTTAAGGATAACAAAGAGGAGATAAGAGCAAAAATTTTATCATCTTTGGAGGTTAATGATATTGTTGTTACAACGGGAGGAGTGAGTGTTGGAGATTTTGATTTTGTGAAAGAGATTGTTTCCGATTTTAGAGTAATTTTTCATGGAGTTTATATTAAGCCGGGTCAATGGGTAATGGTTGCTAAGGCAGATAATAAATTTATTGTATCGTTGCCTGGATTTCCATATAGCAGTTATGTAACTTTTCTACTCTATGTTGTCCCATTGGCTGACAAAATTAGTGGTTACAATTCATTAAAAATAGTAAAAGGAAAGTTGAGAGATTCTTTTAAAAAGGTAAATCCAAAAACTCAGTTTGTAGCAGTGAATTACTCTATTGAAAATGGGGAGTATATTGTCGATACAAGGGGCAAAAAGAGTGGAAGCAGTGCCATTTTAACAAACATTCTGAATAATAGTGTTTTAATGAAACTTGATGAGGGATTTTATCAACTTGAAAAGGGAGATGAGGTAGAGCTTTTGATATTTAACAGAGAAGAGAGATAGAATGATTAGTTATGGAAAACAGACTATTGAAGATGATGATATCAATTCTGTAATTGAGGCAATGCACTCTCCCTATTTAACAACCGGTCCAAAAGTGGAGGAGTTTGAAAGGGAGTTATCTAAAAAATTGGGTTTCAAATATGTTGTGGCGGTGAGTAGTGGCACAGCCGCCCTCCATTTGGCAAGTAAAGTTTTATTACATCAAGGAGATAGAGTAATAACTACTCCAAACAGTTTTGTAGCTACCTCAAATTCTATTTTATATCAAAAGGCAAAACCTATATTTATAGATATTCAAGAGAATGGGTTAATTGATTTAAATTTGGTAGAAGAAGTTTTGAAAAAGAGGAGGATAAAGGCTATCTATCTGGTTACATTTTCTGGGCTTCCTTTTGATGATAGTGATTTAAATTATCTAAAAGAGAGATATAATGTTAAAATTTTAATAGATAATGCTCACCATTTTGGAGGAGGGGAGTGCGATATTGCTACCTACTCATTTCATCCTGTCAAACATATTACAACTTTTGAGGGAGGGGCAGTAGCCACAAATGATAAAAAAATCTATAAAAAAGTTTTATTACTCAGAAATCATGGCATAGTTAGAAGGGATAATTTTTATCCTTGGGAATATAAAATGTCGGAGTTGGGATTTAATTATCGTTTATCTGATGTTGCTTCCTCTCTTGGACTTTCTCAATTGAAAAAGGTGGATAGATTTCTTAAAAGAAGAAGAGAGATAGCTCGTTACTATCATAAACATTTAAAAGATGTAACTCCTATCTATCCATATAGTGAAAACTCATCTTATCATCTGTTTGTTGTAAGGTATCCATTTCAAAACTTCGAGCAGAAGGCGGAGTTTTTTAATAGAATGAGAGAGAGGGGAATTATTCTTCAATATCACTATATTCCTATCAACTCTCAACCTTTCTACAATAAAAAGGGGTATAGGTTTGATAAAGAGAGTTTTCCAATAATGGCAAAACATTATCTTGAAACTTTCTCTCTCCCTATCTATCCAACTTTAAGCAAAGAGAAGCAAAATTATATAATTGATTCTCTTATTTTAAGCATTCAATAAATCTCCAAAGAATTTTAATAATGTTTAATTGTGGTGAATATGGTTTTGATAAACTATTGGCAAAATCATCAAATACTTCTATAACTTTATCAGTGTATGATTTTAATGACCCATTTTTTGACAAAAATCCTTATATATCTATTTTCCCTTTCTTTTCTAATTTCCTTTATCTGACTTTTTGGGTGCTATTTTTTTTTTACTCTACTGAAATTAAATTTAAGTTTTTTTAATGAATTTACCATATTAAAAAAAGAGTTGAGAAACTCTTTTTCTATTGAGAGTTTTGGTAGTTGTATAATTTATATCTATTCCACAACTCTTGTGCAGGTT
>CAZBVR010000009.1:0-6328 GCA_964495415.1 uncultured Nautiliales bacterium | reverse complement strand
AAGTTTGGCTGGGGCTTGGTTTAACTATTTTTTGGCTCATAAATTTGGTAGAGGATTTTTACTTAAAATTATAAATCAAGAAAAGGTAACAAAACTTGAAGAGTTTTTTGATAAGCACGGGCATATATCTACATTTACAGGAAGACTAATCCCGGGAATTAGACAATATATCTCATTTCCTGCTGGACTTGCAAAAATGGATTATAAAAAATTCACCATTTACACTATATTAGGGGCAGGTATTTGGGTAGTTATCCTTACAATGCTTGGTTATTTTATAGGGGAAAATCAAGACTTAATTCATACATATCTAAAAGAGATAACTATTGCTACTATTATATTTATTGGAATTTTAATCATTTGGTATATAAAAAATGGAAAAAATAAATAAATTTGGAGACAATTATGCAATAATTTTCTCATTAGTTGGAGTTAGTTTTATGAGTTTTATTTTAATAATGTTAAATTTGGATTCTATTTTCAAAACCTCTTTATAGTTTCTTTCTATCTTCAAAAGCTCGTTTAAGTGAAATGATATCTACATTTTCAAAATTTACTCCCATTTGAACTCCCTGTGCGATTTTAGAAAATTTTATATTTATATCTTTTAATCTGTTTTCTAAATATATAATTTTTGCTTCATTTTCAATAGTGTGTGGGTAGGCAAATATAACTTCTTGTATCTTTTTATTGTTAATAAAGGCTATCAATTTTTCTATTTTACTATCTTCTAATTTGGATAATACAAAGTAATATCCATCGAAAATTCCATTCTCTTCTAAAATAATTATATCTTTTGAGTGTTCTACTATACATACTTTATTATCTCTTTTGGTCATACATATTTCACACAATTCATTTTCACTAAGGCTACCACACTCTACACACTCCCTAATAGCAGTTACGGCATTTTCGATAGAGTTTGCTATTTTTATTGCTTGAAATCTATTTTTTACTAAATACATTGCCATTCTAGTAGCAGATTTTTTGCCTATTGTTGGTAAAGCTTGTAAATTTTCTATAAGTTCGTTTAAAGTTTTGAGATTTTCCAAACAATAATCCTTTTTTTATAGAATTTTATCAAAAAAGTGCTATAATACTATCACTTTATCTATCAAAAAAGGAGCCTTATGATGAAAAAACAATTACGATTAGAGGATATTGAAAATCTACAAAAAAAGATAGAGTTTCATCCGACAATAGAGGAGATGAAAAAAAGTTTAATTTTAGAAAAAATTGAGGAGTGGAAAAGGGAAAAAGATGCAATGAGTTTGATACCAAATAAATTATCAGAGTTATATGAGGAGGATATCAAACCTATATTAGTTGAATTAGGACTAATCTAAATGGAGAGTATTTGTATAATTTTAATTTTAGCAATAGGAGGAGTGGGTATTTACTTTTTCCTATCTCAAAAGAAAAAATATGATAATCTAAAAGAGCAATATCAAGAATTGCAAAAAAGTAATATCCGTTTAGAGGTTGAAAACAAAAATAGTATAGAAAAATTGGAGATATTAAATAGAGAAAATGAGGAGTTAGATAAAAAAACTTTACAACTTGAAAAAAGATGTGAGCAATTATCTACTAAACTTGAAGAAGAAAGAAAAAGATATGAAGAAAAGTTAGAAAGTGCCAAAGAGATTGAATATAATCTAAAAGAGAGTTTTGAAAACATTGCAAACAAAATAATTCATAACAGCAATCAATCACTACTATCAAACAGCAAAGAAAATCTAAAAACTATCCTCGAACCGCTTCACAAAGATATAGAACTATTTAGGAGTAGATTAGAAAATATCAACAAAGAAGAAGCCCAAAAGATAGCACTTTTAGAAAATGAATTAAACAATCTCAAAAATCTAAGTTTGAAATTATCAGATGATGCTCAAAACCTTACAAAAGCCCTAAAAGGAGATAAAAAACTACAAGGAAATTGGGGAGAGTTGGTATTAGAGAGAATTTTGGAGATGAGTGGTCTTAGAAAAGGAATTGAATATAAAAGAGAAGAAACTTTAAAAGATAATGAAAACAACTCATATAGACCAGATGTTATAATCTATTTGCCAAATGAAAGAAATATAATTATAGATGCAAAGACATCTCTTAATGCCTATGAAGAGTATATAAAAACAGAGGAGGAAAAATATATAAAAACTCATATAAAAGCGATAAAAAATCATATTGATAAATTAGCCCAAAAAAAATATGAAAATCTAAAAGGTATCAACTCATTAGATTTTGTATTTATGTTTGTGCCTATTGAAAATGCCCTTATGTTGGCACTCGAAAACGATAACACTCTTTTTGAGTATGCTTTTAAACAAAGAGTAGTTTTAGTATCTCCTACAACTCTTTTGGCTTCTCTAAGGGCTATTGAGAGTAGTTGGAGATTTGAAAAACAGGCCAAAAATATAGAGGAAGTAGTAAGAGTTGCTGAAAATCTATATGATAAGGTCAGAGGATTTAGTGAGGAGTTTGAAAAGATAGAAAAAGCCCTTGACAATGCTAAAAAGTCGTTTGATAATGCCAAAAACAGGCTTACATCGGGAAGAGGAAATGTAATAAGACAGATAGAGATTCTAAAAGAGAAAGCGGGTATCAAGCCTAAAAGGGAGATAAAAATAGTTTAAAAGAGTTAATCAACTCTAAAATGAGCACCAAGAGACTCTTTTCTATCTATTGCTTGTTTTACAATCTCCCTTGCTGTTAAAAATCTATATCTACTTAATAAGCCTACCTTTTCAAGATTCTCATCAATAAAAGATAAAGCCTTTTCCAACCCTTTTGCACTTCTAATAATTCCAACATTATTCCACATAATCTCTCTTAATCTATTTTTATAGATTTTATCATCTTTTTTGAAAAGTTCTTCGTCTAAAATAGGGAATTTCTTATCTATATTCTGAATAGAACCATTTATCTGATTTGCACATATCTTTCCAAACACAAAACATTCAAGCAAAGAATTACTTGCCAATCTGTTAGCACCATGCACACCTGTATTTGCAACCTCTCCCACAGCATAAAGGTTTTTAAATCCCTTAACAAGAGAGTTTTTATCAACCTCAATTCCTCCCATCATATAATGAAAAGCGGGAGAGATAGGAACTAAATCTTGTGGCAACTTATAACCAAAGTTTGTAAGTTTAAAATAGATTGTTGGAAACCTTTCTTTGAAAAAAGTTTCACTCCAATCACTAAAATCTAAAAACACTTCATTACCTTTTTGCTGATAATCATAGATAGCCCTACTAACAATATCTCTACTTGCCAACTCCCCTCTTTTATCATATTCATATAAAAATTGATATCTATTTTTATCAACAACCTTTGCCCCCTCTCCTCTCAAAGCCTCACTAAGAAGTAATTTTTGGGCGGTTTTACTTTTTACATAAACTGTTGGGTGAAACTGAGTCATCTCCATATCTGTTAATTTTATATTTTTTGATAGAGCAATACCCTGCAAATCTCCACTAATAGCATTTGCATTGGTATCAAATTTATAAACTCCTCCAACTCCACCACTTGCAATTACTACACTATTGGCATATAGATTTTCTTTTTTACCATTATTAAAAACAGATACTCCATAACAGAGGTCATTCTCTATTAAAAGGTCAAATACCACCGCTTCATCTATAAAAAAACTTTTATCCGTTTCAAAAACAAATTTATGAATCTCTCTTCCTGTTGCATCACCACCGGCATGAACAATTCTATTTGTAGAGTGGGCCCCCTCTTTTGTAAAAAGTATCTTTCCATTACTATCTCTATCCCATCTAAATCCCAACTTTTCAATATCTTCTATCACTTCAAGCGAATGTTCGCTCAAAATTCTCACCATCTCCCTATCATTATGAAAAGCACCGGCAACAAGAGTATCTTGAATATGTTTTTCAACATCAGCTCTGTCTCTTGCAACCGTAACACCTCCCTGAGCATAAAAACTATTACACCCCCACACTCTACTTTTAGTAAGAAGCAATACTTTTAACTTTTTGTCCAAATTTAAAGCGGTCCATATAGCAGCTAATCCACTTCCTATTATGATAACATCATACTTCATTTTAAACTCTTTGTTGAGTTTTGTTCAATAGTGCTATTGTTTTCTACCCATTTAGGTGCAACTTTATATCCACAACCCAAAAAAGTTGCTATAATTATAAAATGAAAAAGATACAAGATGTAATTAGACATTTACCCATTCCTTATGAAAAATTAAAGATACAAAAATGTTTGAAGATGCTAATAAAAGGGTTGCCTATTCGCTACCAAAACAATATCTCATACTACTATCTTAAAAGGAAAACCTTTTATATAGCAATCAAACATCCGGCTCTTGCTTTTGAATTATATCAAAAAGTTTCAGAGATTAGAGTGATGTTAAAACTAATTCAGAAAAAAACTGGAAAATGTCAATCGATAGAGATAGAAAAAATTAAGACATTTATTGCCGAGGAAAACAGAGACAATTCAAAAAAGGAAAATTCAACCTTTCTCTCTTTCAAACAACAAGCAAAAGGCGATTTTGAAAATAGAGCAAAAAATAAGTCAGTATATGAGAAGTTTGAAGAGATTAGAAAAATAGTAAAAAAAGGGAGAGAAAAATAGATTTTATAAATCCTCCTCTACCCCTGTTTTTTTAAGTGTCCATTCAATAATTAGATAACTTATAATAATAATTGCAGGCCACATAAAGAATAGAATAGTTCCCCATACCACATTTATGTGTTGTGCTTCTGGACTAATTCCATTAGGCAAAAGTTTTTCAGAAGCCATAAGAAAGCTTCCGAAAAATAGTGTTAAGAATACAATCAACTTTTTCATTCTATCTCTCCTTTTTAATATGCATGACTTTCTGGGTCTTCTAACTCTTCTTTTGTAATAGGACCATCTTTTTTCATTTGATACCAAACCCAAGCGATATATCCTAAAACAAATGGCACAGCTACACTAACACCTGTCATAACCCATAAAGTATTTTCACTTCCAGATGTATTTTGAATAGTTAAACTACTTTGTAAATCAGCATAACTTGGATAGAATGCTGTTCCATTAAGTCCTGCTAATGTAAATACTATGATACCAATTAAAACAGCTCCAAGACCTGCTAATTTGATACCATCATTTGCAGTTCCAAATGCTGATTTGAAAACTCCAAGAATAAACAATACAAGCCCTGCACCAAATACAAGTAACTGAATTCCAAATCCTGCAAGTAAATTATGGAAATATTTTCCATCTTCCAATGTTACTTTACCAGTATGGATATCGTATGCATATCCTTTCAAAGTAAGTAATCCAAATAATACTACTACTAATGCTCCAACTAATACAAAAAAACATCTTTTTGTTGTAGTTCTTAATCTTTCAAGTAACTCTGGGAACTCATTATTATCAATATCATTTATTAACCAAAGTCCTCCAAGAACTCTACCAATTGCTAAAACTAAAACTCCGAATGCGATATTAAACCAAGCCCCATGACCAAAATCAAGTGCGGCTTCAAGTCCTCTTAAATTAAGTCCATCAGAAGCTGTTCCCCACTCTAAAACTCTTGTTGCTGAGTCAAAACTAAAATTACTTCCTGTAAAGAAAGTTCCAACTGCTGCACCAACTAAAATCATAGTTACAACCCCATTAAAGTATAAAAATGCTTTATAAGCACCTTTACCAATTAGGTTGTTTGGATTATTGATATACTCATAAGATACTGCTTGTAATACAAATCCAAAAAGAATTAGCATCCATACCCAATAAGCTCCACCAAACGATACTGAATAAAATAGTGGGAATGCTGCATATAAAGCACCACCAAACATAACTAATGTTGTAAATGTCAATTCCCATTTTCTACCAAGAGAGTTAATCATTGCTCTCTCTTCTGTTTCATCATTTGCTACATGAAATAATGATTGACCACCTTGCACAAAAGTCATTAAAACAAATAATCCACCTAATACTGCAACAATAATCCACCAATATTCTTGTAAATAAAACATTGTTGCTGGATCAGTTGTAGTTCCTGTTGCTGTTAATCCTGCCCATTTTTCCATTAGTGAGCTCCTTTCGGTCCGTTTTTAACAACCGTAAATAACATTTTTAATTCTGCAATTCCAAGAATTACGAATGCTACTAAGAACATAAAGAATGTCGCTTGAACATTTACTAAATCAACTGGAGTTACAGAGTTTGCTGTTGGCAAAATTCCAAACACTGTCCAAGGTTGTCTTCCAATTTCAGCTGTCATCCAACCTAAACTTGTTGCTAACCAAGGTAATGGTATTGAATATAGTGCCATTTTTTGAACCATTTTATTTTCAAA
>CAZBVR010000008.1:0-15236 GCA_964495415.1 uncultured Nautiliales bacterium | reverse complement strand
GCTAAATCTGCCTCTACCATTCTATCCACCAAATTGTTATCAAATTTAAAAAACTCCACTCTATCTAAGAACCCATTTTCTCTATAAAAGTTTTGACATCTTTCAAAGTCTCTTTCACCTGTTTGATGAATTACTCTATATCTTCCACTCTTAACAACCTCCATAGCAAAATCATTTACTCTTTTAGCTCCTTGACTGCCTCCCAAAAAGATAATTGTTTCCAATTTAGACCTCTCTCTCGCTTTTTGAAAAAAACTCTCTCTTACCGGATAGGGATCTCCATAAAGATAGGTTGAAAATAGTTGCTTAGCAAATGGAGATAAAATTTTATTCAATTTTCCCATTCTACTATTCTGCTCGTGGATATAAAACTTTTTTCTCCATAAAATAGCTCCAAAACTTGCTGGAGCCGCACTATATCCTCCCACACTAAAAACCGCTTCAATCCCCTCTTTTTTAAAGATATCTCTAACTTTCAAAGAATAGTTTAAAATGTTAGCAAGAGAGGAAACTTTTCCAAACCCTTTTTTATTCACAACTCCACTTGTATCAAAAAAGTAGGTTGCTTTCCAACCTTTATCATTCTCAAACCAACTTCTATCTTGACCATAAGTTGAGCCTATAAAAATTGGATAGATACCTCTTCTGTTCAACTCCTCTTTTATCGCTTTGGCAATTGTTAAATGTCCGCCAGTTCCTCCACCTGTAATTGCAATCATAACTCTATCCTATATCTGTTTTTTTAGATATCATCAATACCATTCCTATCGCTATTGAAAAAGCAACAATTGCACTTCCTCCATAACTCACAAATGGCAAAGGTAACCCTTTCAAAGGAAGCAATCCAATAATACCCATACTATTTAAAATAGTTTCAAGTGATATTAAGACTGCCACACCTATTACAAAAAGTTTATGAACATAATCGATATGAGACTTAATAGGTAATCTATTTGCTATCCTAAACAATCTCCAAATCAAAGCTAAAATTAAAATAATAACCAAACTCATTCCCAAAAATCCTATCTCCTCTGCAATTCCCGCCAATACAAAATCTGTATGCACATCTGAAAGATATCCCAACTTTATCTCCCCATTTCCAATTCCCTTACCAAATAAACCTCCATTATAGATAGCATTTATACTCTGCTGTATCTGATAAGAGATACTTGCACTTGTGATATCAACTCCCATTAAGTCCCGAATAGAGTCTGGAATTAAAATATAAGATAGATTAAAAAGAGCAGTTTTAAATCTTTCTAATCGATAGTCCCCTTGACTTAATCCAAAAATAAAAACTGCTAAACCTATTGTTAATAAAATAGCATAAAACTTTCCCTGCACCTGTGTGAAGATAAGCATAACAGAGAAAATCATCATAATCAATAAAACCTCTCCTAAATCGTTTTGAAAAAGAAGAATATACAATCCAATTAAAATTAAAATAAGAAGATAGGGCAATACAATTTTAAACTCCTTTTTTAAAGACTTAAATCTAATTCTTGCTAATCTCCTTGAAAAACCCCAAGCAAAAAGATAGATAATTCCTATCTTAAAAAACTCTATTGGGGATATTGTAAAACCAAATAGCTTTAACCATCTTTTTGCTCCCTTTATATTTGGAACATAATCAGAGAGAAGGTTTGGCATCAAAATAATAGTTATTAAACTAATCCAAAAGATACTCATTCCAATTTTGGAGATACAGACATCGGGATTGCATTGACTTAAAAATATCATTATCAAAATTCCTATTGAGGAGAAAAAGATAAACTTTTGAAGAAAGTAAAACTCACTCCACCCCTTAATATGCTCCAAATAAACTGGTAAAGAGTAGGAAAACAACATTCCGATAATCATCAATAAAATCACAATAATAAACAGAAACCTATCAGCCACTCTCTACTCCTCTTTTTTAGGAATATAGGTTTGCAACTTTTCACTAAGTTTAGCAGCCTTTACTGAATCCATTTTTGCGAAAATTTTACTTAACACTTTTGGCGAGAGTTGAGATAAAATTTTTAAAGCTCCCTCCTCATCCATCTCCTGCAAAATTTTTGCTGCATTTCCTGCTCTCATCTTTGAATAGGTTTGAACAAGTTTGGAGTTTGAGGCTTTTTTTATCTCATCTAAAATTTGTTGATATCTTTTTACCAACTCCTCTTTCCTTTTTCTCTCCTCCTCAATTTTTTTTAGAGTATTGTTTAACTCTGAAACTCTCTTCTCTATCTTTTGCTCCTTCTCCTTCAAAATATGCATAGTTGCATCTTTTAAAGCGATAAAGGATTGTCTCTGCTCCTCTATCTTTTCAATCTCAGCTCTAATCTCCTCTTTTCTTTGCTCAAAAATTTTGTAACAATCTACCAATTTTGAACGATTAACCTCTCCAAAACTGAAACTAAAAAGTAGTAAAAAAGATATTAAAAACCTCATCTTTTAAATTCCTCTCTTATGAAGCATAATTGCAATCTCATCAATTTCTCTTTTTTCTCTCTCTTTCTCTTTTTTAATATATTTACTTATCTCCTCTTTCCTCAAATAATCTATCTTTTCATATTCAAGTTTAGCCTCTTTTAACTCTAAAATTAACTTCTCTTTTTTAATAAAAAGTTGTTGTAACTCACTTTTTATATTTGATATCTCATTTAGTTTGCTATTTTGTAATAATTTGAATTGGGAAATAAGTGCAAAATTACCTCGGATAGGGTAGTGCATCTCTTTTAACTCTCTCTCTGTTTGAGATAATTGGCTGTTTAATAACTCTATTTGAGAATTTAATTTAGCAATTCTATTCTCTATCTCCTCTACCTTAACTTTTTTTATCTTTAAGATAGAGTCAAATTTTGTTTTTACCACCAATATCCTATTTCATCTATATTCTTATTATCCTCTTTTGAGAGAAGTTTATACAAATATCGAGCAATCATATCTGTTTCTATATTAACTCTTTGGTGAATTTTATAAAATTTAAACAGAGTGTTTTCAAAAGTGTGAGGAATAATTGTTAATCTAAATCTATCTTTCCAAGTTTGATTAACAGTTAAACTAACTCCATCAACTGCAATACTACCCTTTTCAACTACAAACTTCATATACTTTTCTTCTATCTTTATAACTACATCATAAGAGTTTGAACTTCTTTTTATCTCTAAAATCTCTCCCAAACAATCGATATGACCTTGAATTAGATGCCCATCAATTCTATCTCCCATTTTCATAGCTGGTTCAATATGGACATATTTTTTATAATTCTCAATCGCTATCACCTTTTGAGTTTCAGGAGATATATCCACACTAAAACCATCTGGATAGATATGAGTAGCAGTTAAACAAACCCCATTAACTGCTACACTATCCCCAACCTCTGGAATATAATGAGACTTTATTCTTAAACTACTATTTTGAAAGCTTTTAACCTCTCCAATCTCTCTTATTAGACCATTAAACACTAAAACCCTTTACTTTTCATAAGTGCCTTATTTTCCGCTTGTGTTGCAAAATCTACAAACTGCTTTGCTAACTCTGGATGAAGTGAATATCTAACAACTGCCAATATCAATTTCTGTTTTGGAGCTATGTATGGAATGTTTATATAATCAACATATTTCGAATTATCTCCATCAAATGCGGCCGCTTTCCAATTTATAGAGGTATCGGCCATATCTGCTTTAAGAGCTTGCACTATCTCAACTGAGGTTGGGGCTTTTTTTGCTCTACTATACACTTTTTCATAAAACTTTTCATCTTTATAAGTGGTTAAAATCTTCTTCGCTATCTTTCCTACACTTCCTGAATGTTTGGCTCCAATTACAACTCTAATTGCTGGATTTAGAAAATCATCCAATCCTGTAATTCCTTTTGGATTTCCTTTCTGCACTAAAATAATAGGTTTATTATATCCTACAAGTCTTGTATAAACAAATAAATCATTTTGGTCATCTTTAATATATTTATCTGCTCCCGGTAGATATAGGTCTCCACTTTGAGAGTTTAAAATTTTTTTATATAAACTTCCGCTTCCTCCCTTTATAATAATGATTTTAGCACCTGTTTTGGCCTCAAATTTATCTGCAATCATTCTCATTGCTTTTGCCATTGTAATCCCACAATAAAATTTTAAAGTTGGAACTGCAAAAAGTGATACACTCAGCCCCAATAGAAAAATTATTTTTTTCATCTTTTATCCTTTAAAAAAGTTTTTTATCAACTCCAACATCTCTTTTGAATCTGTAACTCTGTTTATATTCACCCTAAACTCAGAAGCACCTTTTAATCCTTTTGAATAGGTGTGGAGATGTTTTCTAAACAGCACTACTCCATACTCACCATACCACTCAATCATCGCCTGAAAATGTGAAATAACCACCTCTCGTTTCTCTTCATCTGTAACTCCTCTTCCCTCTTTTATCTCTCTAAATATCCAAGGAGAACCAACCGCTCCTCTTCCTATCATAACTCCATCCGCTTTTGTATATTCAAGCACCTTTTGGGCTTTTTGATAACTATCAATATCACCATTTGCAATAATTGGTATTTTTAGTTTTGACTTAATTTGAGCAATTACCTCATAATTGGTTTGACCTTTATATAACTGCTTAACCGTTCTTCCATGAACTGTTAAAATATCGGCTCCACTCTCCTCTATCAATTTTGCTCTTTCAACTCCATTTATCTCATCAAAACCTATTCTCATCTTTACTGAAAAAAAAGTTTTATTATGAGTTTTTGCAATTGTTTCCACAATTTTAGCCAAATTATCTGGCTCCTTTAAAAGATTTCCTCCATACCCGCTTTTAATAGCCTTTTTTACCGGACAACCCACATTCAAATCGATACCATCAATAAAATCATATCTATTCAATATCTCAACCGCTTTTTTGGCAACTTCCGGAGAATTAACTGCTATCTGCACTGAATAGGGAGTTTCATTGCTATTCTTTTGAATCATCTTTAAAGTTTTCTCATTTTCATAAGCAAGAGCATTTCCATTTATCATTTCGCTAATAGTCCAATCGGCTCCATATTGTTTGACCACCTTTCTAAAAGGTAAATCTGTATAACCCGCCAACGGAGAAAGAGCCACAATTGGATAATCAGCAAATGGTAGCATCTAAATACTCCTCTATATCTATCTTTTCAGCATTCTCTCTCAATTTCAGATAAAACTCAAAAAATTTGATATCATTCTCTTTTGATAACTCAATCGCTTTTTCAATCATCTCAAACTGAATTAAAAGATAAATATATGCCTCCACTCTCTTCTCAAAAATTGAGAACAGCAGTTCCGGATTATCACCCATCTTTTTATAACACAATTTAGCAATTTCAATATAATCTCTTGGCTTTAAATTGCTATTTTCAATTGCCTTTTTTAACTCTTTTTCAGATAGAGTTTCTAAATTATTTATAATTTGCTCTTTTGTAATCGGAAGATTTTTCTGTAACAACTCTTTTATAGTCGCCTTTTTTATCTCATTTTCTCTATTTTTTATTAACCAAGGATTATCCTTCTCTAATTTATATTTTTTTAAATCAACGACCTCTCCCTCTTCCACTCTTTTTAACTCTTCCAAATATGGAAAAGTATCACTCTTTTTTGGAACAATTTTTAAACCTTCAATAAACTCTACAAACTCATTTATCTCCGATAAAATCTCACTTTTTTGAAACTCTTTTTTAAATAAAATTCTGTTTTCTATATTTTTCAAAATGATATTTTTCTCTTTTTTTAACTTTTTCTCAAAAAGAAAAGTTTTAAATTTTGAAATAGCAAAATAGATAACTGAAATAAGATAAAAAATTGTTAAAAAAAGTGCAAACCATAAAGAATCTGGCAATGTTACATTAACTCCAAAAATAGAGTAGGTAGTTACAGCATTACTATTGATAAAAATTAGTAGAGTTACAACCGAAATATAAATAATAGAGATTAAGCTATACTTTTTCATAATTTTGTGAAGATATCTTGAATTTTCATAGATATCTATCTCCTTTCATAAATTTTAAACCCCCCCCTTTTAACAACCTTTTATGAACCCCTATCCTCTTTTTCTATAATTTCTCTACAATCAATACAATACCTTGCAAATGGCTTAATTTTTAATCTCTCTGGATTGATAGGTTCATCGCACATTTCACAAATACCATATTTACCGATATCTATCTTTTTTAAAGCTTCATTTACCTCTAAAAGTTCCTGCTCTTGCTGTTTCAAAACTATATAGTTACTTTCACTATTAGCACTGCAAGTTGCATAATCGATATCCTCTTTAATATCGCAACTATCCAAACCGCTAAACTCTCTCTTCAAATTTTTAATAATTCTTTCCAATTCCTCTTTTCTTTTTAACAGCTCTTCTTTATAGATATTAAAATCTAATTCCATCAAATATCCTTTTTTTATTTGTGATATGGATGATTATTGTTAATAGCAACTCCTCTAAATAGTTGCTCCAATAAAACAATTTTTGCTATCTTATGACTTAGAGTTAATGGAGTTAGTGAAATTTTAATATCACATCTATTTTTAAACTCCTCATCTAAACCATAAGCACCCCCAATAAAAAAGTTGATAGTTTGCTTCCCTTTTAACAATTCAGCAAACTCAAAACTATCAACCAATTTACCCTCCGGAGTGAGAGCGATATTATACCCATTTGAGAGATATTTTTCAAATGTTTTCCCATATGTTTTGGGAGAATTGTTTTTTGCTATCTCTTTATTGAACAGCGGATATAGATTTATATTTGCAAACTTTTTTGATTGCTTTATAAAGTGAGATAAAATATCTTTATACTCCTCTCTCTTTTCGATAGAATACACATTTATCTCCATTTTAAAATCTCCTCAAAAATAGCACTTCCTATAACTCTATATTTAACATTTCTGATTTTATCATCTAATTTAACTCCTCCAATAATTGCAACCGGATGTTTTGAAAGTTTAGCAATCTCCTCTAAACTCTCCCCTCCAATAGACTTGACCTCTTTTGTAGAAGTTGCTCTATATGCACCCAATCCAATATAATCCAAATCAAAATTGTTAGCTTCCAAAATCTCTTCTCTATTATGAGTAGATAATCCTATAATTTTATCCCTACCAACTATATCTCTAATTTTTTCTATTGAGTTGCCATAATTTGCTAAATCCTCTTGTCCAATATGAACTCCATCACAATAGTTTGCTAACTCTACATAATCGTTGATAATCAACTTTCTATCCCAATTTTTTCCAATCTCTAACAACTTTTCCTTAACCTCATCTATTGGAGAAATTTTATCTCTATATTGAATTATCTTTACATCAATTTTTTTACAAAATGAGAGATACTCCTCAATTGTTACCTCATATCTATCAAGAAGAGTTTTATCACATAAGCCATAAATCATTATTCTACTTCTCTCTTCACTCCACTTAACACCAATAGGTCAGCAATAGTTTTCTTTAACTGCTCTCTTTTCACAATCATATCAATTAAACCATGTTCAAGAAGAAACTCTGCTCTTTGAAATCCCTCTGGTAACTCCTCTCCTATTGTTTGTTTAATAACCCTTGCACCTGCAAATCCAATCATTGCTCCCGGTTCAGCAATGATAAAATCTCCCAAAAAAGCAAAACTTGCACTTACTCCTCCCATTGTGGGGTCAGTTAAAACAGAGATATATGGAAGTTTAGCATCCGAAAGACTTGCAAGAGCCACAGATGTTTTTGCCATTTGCATAAGTGAAAAAGTGGATTCCTGCATTCTCGCACCTCCACTCGCACTTACAATAACAACTCCACATCTTTTTTTTAAAGCTCTGTTAATAGCTCTCACAATTTTTTCTCCCTCTACTGAGCTTAAACTTCCTCCCATAAAACCAAAATCAAACACTACTAATTGAGTTAAAACTCCATCTATTTTACACTCTCCACTAATAACAGATGATTTCCTTCCCCTTTTTTTATATCCCTCTTCTACTCTTTTTTGATAAGATTTTTTATCAACAAAATGTAGTGGGTCAATTGGTTCAAGATTGGCATCATACTCAACAAATGTGCCTTCATCAGCAAGCAGTTTTATTCTGTCATTTGCATCCATTCTAAAATGATATCCACATTTTGGACAAGTATTACTCTCTTTTATAACCTCTTTATAAAAACTCAAAGCACCACAACTCGGACACTTAATCCAATGACTTTGAGTTTCATTAGGTTTTGGCTGAGGTTTTCTATGTGTTAATTTATCTAAAAAATCTTTCCAACCCATTGTGTTTCCTTTTTTTATTTAAAAATCTGTCCTCTATTTTTTATCTCTGTTAAATTTTCATCATAGAAAGTTGGGGTTCCTCTTGCACCTAATTCATTTACTGCTTTTAAAGATTTTTTAAGTTCTTTATCAATTTTCGCTTTTTGTAAATCAGATGGTTTAAATGTTTCCCATTTATTTGAACCTGTAAGTGTTTCTCTAAATCTTTTTGCTTTTTCTTGGTCTGTGTCGGCACTTAGAATATAATAAATCATATCTTTCGAATGTTTATGAAATGATAGTGGAAGGAAAATTATATGAATTCTATATTTATCAGCTAAATGGCTTTTGTCTGCAATTCTTTCAAATCTTCTACAAAATGGACATTCTGGGTCTGTAACAATATATAAATCTTTATCTCCCTTTCCAAAAGAGAAAACTATTCCTTCTTCTACTACTTTTTTATCTCCACTAAACTTTTTCGGAGGTAAATTTATACTTAAAGGTCTTCTATTTTTATTATTTATCACCTGTCCCAAAATTGTATATTTTAAATCTGAGGTTAAATAGAAAGTCCCTTCTCCTCGTTTATCTCTAATTGTAACAATATAGAAATTCTCCTTTTTAACAACAAAAATTTTTGAATGTTTAAATTTTGTTTTAATTTGCGGTGCCAATACAGAGTTTTGCAAAATTTTATCTGCCTCCTGTTTAGGTAATGGGGTATCATATGCAAATAGTGATAATACTAAACTTGCAGACATTATAAGTTTTTTCATCTTTTTATCTCCTTTTATTTTAAAAAATCTTTCATATCTCTACTATTCAAACTATCCACTGGATTTTGAATATCTATCTTTGTTTCATTTTGTAACTTTTCTAACTCATCTTTATACTTTTTCATCTCCTCTTTCATCTCTTCCATCTCCAACTCTCTTGTGATATCCGCCGTTGCATCTTTCCAAAATTTCTTTATTTTTCTAACAAAACGAGCAAAATCTCTCATAGCATCTGGCAACTTATCTGGACCTAACACTACAACAGCCAAAACAATCACAACTAAAAGTTCGCTAAATCCTATATCTAACATTATAACTCTCGTGGGTCAGCAATTTTACCAACTATTGCACTTGCAGCTGCTACGGCTGAGTTTGCAAGATAAACTTCACTACTTCTTGCTCCCATTCTTCCTCTAAAATTTCTATTTGTAGTAGAAACACATCTTTCTCCATCACCTAAAATTCCCATATATCCACCAAGACAAGCTCCACAAGTTGGGTTACTAACAACTGCTCCCGCATCAATAAAAATATCTATCAATCCCTCTTTTTCCGCTTGTTTATAGATTCTTTGAGTTGCCGGAGTTACAATCATTCTAACTTTTCTATCAATTTTATTACCTTTTAAAATTTTAGCGGCTATTCTTAAATCTGAAAGAGTTCCATTTGTGCAACTTCCCACAAAGGCTTGGTCGATTTTAATATCATCTTTTACCGCTTCCGAAATAGATTTTCCATTGCTTGGTAAAAATGGATAAGCCACCACTGGTTCAAGTTTAGAAACATCTATCTCCACAACTTCACAATAATTAGCATCTGAATCTGAATAGTGAATAACCGGCTCACTTCTTAATTGATGCTCTTTTGAAATCTCATCTAAAAACTCTTTTGTAATTTCATTATATGCCACAATTCCATTTTTAGCACCCGCCTCTATTGCCATATTACACAAACTCATTCTATCATCAATAGGCAGTTTTTCGATTGTATCTCCAACAAATTCTAAGGCTTTATAAAGAGCTCCATCTACTCCAATTCTTCTAATAAGTTCAAGAATTAAATCTTTTCCATATACAAACTCACCTCTCTCTCCACTAAAAACAACTTTAATAGTTTCTGGAACCTTAAACCAACTTGTCCCTGTAATCATACTAAAAGCGATGTCTGTTGAACCCATACCTGTGGCAAATGCTCCCAAAGCTCCATGAGTGCAAGTATGAGAATCTGCCCCAATAATTACATCTCCCGGAATAATCAATCCATGTTCTGGTAACAATCTATGCTCTATTCCCATTCTTTTTTCATCAAAAAAGTGTTTTAAGTTATGCTCATAAGCAAACTCTCTATTTATTTTTGCTTGATTAGCACTTGCTATATCCTTTGCTGGAATAAAATGGTCCAATACAATAGCAAAATTATCCGGTTTTGCTAACTTTTTAGCTCCACTCTCTCTAAATGCTTTTATAGAGATTGGAGTTGTAATATCATTTCCAATAGTCATATCAACATCACATCTAATAATCTCTCCCGCTTTTACCTCTCTTCCAATATGATGAGCAAAAATTTTTTCCGTAATTGTCATAGCCATAATAAACCTCGCCTTTAAACTTTTTTTATCTGTATTATACCAAATTTTACCTTGACTACTTTTTTTTTACTCTTTTTTGATATAATCCGTTTCAAATTTAGGAGGTGTTAAAATGTTTATTTTTGAAGATGGCAAAATGGTAAGAAAAGAAAACATCTCTATTGATACTAAAAAAAAACAGATTATCTTTACTTCTCCAAAAAATTCAAATCTGTTAAAATGGCTACATTCAAAAAATTTACCTGAACAATTTTTTGAAGATATCACAAATGAGGACCAAAGTGTCGCTTATGATGATTGGGAAAGTGTAAAACTTATAACTCTGAAATATATCTTCCTTCAAGAAGGTAAGTTTATATTATATGATGAGGAGAATATATCAATACTAAAATTTGAAAATAAGGTAATTTTTTTGTCTGAAAATAGAGAGGTTATTGTAGAGATATCAAAAAAATTTCAAAAAAGATTTAAAAATAGCGATAAAATAGACCTATCTATCTATAAAATCATTGATATCTTGGTAGATAATGTTATGCTTATGATAAATGTAATTGATGAAAGCTTGGAAACTTTGGAAGATAATATCTTAGCTGGAAGAGTAGATGAAGAGGAGGTTCAAAAAAATATCTATAATACAAGAAGAACCCTAAACAAAATTGCAAAACTATTTATTCAAGAAACAGATATAATAAACAAAATCTATCATAACTTAGATTCAAAAACAAAAAAAGAGTTAAAATATGAGTTTGGAGATTTGAAAGAGCATGCAAAATTTTTGATTAACGAATCTAAAACATTGCTTGATAGAACTGGATATCTTTTAAATATGCATATGGGGATGCTTTCAAACAGAATGAATCAAGCAATGCAAAGATTGGCAGCTATCTCTATCATCTTTATGCCTTTAACATTTATTGTTGGAAACTATGGAATGAATTTTGACAATATGCCTGAACTTCACACAAAACATGGATATTTCATTGTAACCGGAGTAAATATCGTAGTAGCTTTTTTTATCTTTATTTGGTTAAAAAGGAAAAAGTGGATTTAAAATCCACTACTATTAAACTTTTATACAATCAGTCTCTTTCTGTTTATCAAACTCTACCCACTCTTTTTGATTCCAAGGAGTTAATCCTTCAAGTTTTTTCATTAGGTATTCAAAGTCTCTCGGAAGTAATGCTTGGTCTCCATCTGAAAGAGCCTCTTTTGGACAATTATGCATCTCTACAATTAGTCCATCAGCACCAATAGCCATTCCTGCATATGCTAAACTGCTAACAAAAGCTCTTTTACCCGCCGCATGTGAAGGGTCAATAATAATCGGTAGATGGGTTAATTGTTGCATAATAGGAACTAATGTTAAATCTATTGTATTTCTAACTGCTGTTTCAAAAGTTCTTGTTCCTCTTAAACATAAGATAACATTTTCATTTCCCTCGCTCATAATATACTCTGCACTCATTAAATGCTCTTTCATAGTTCCAGCAATACCATTTTTCAAAATTACCGGTTTATCCATTCTTCCAATCTCTTTTAAAAGAGGAAAGTTTTGAGAATTTCTTGCTCCAATTTGAATAACATCTGCATATTTATAAACTACATCCATATCTCTAATACTCATCAATTCAGTTACAATCGGAAGTCCTGTCCCTTTTTTTGCTTCAAGTAGCATCTTTAATCCCTCTTCTTCATGCCCTTGAAAACTATATGGAGAGGTTCTTGGTTTATATGCACCACCTCTTAACATTTTAGCACCACTCTCTTTTGCTAGTTTTGCTAAATAAACTACATTTTCAACTGTATCCACACTACATGGACCTGCAATTACACACTTATGTCCTCCCCCTATTTTTACTCCCTCAATATCAATAATAGTATCTTCTGGATGAAACTCTCTACTTGCTCTTTTATATGGAGCTGATACCTCTAAAACTTTACTAACCCCCGGTAAAGTTGATAAAGGTCTTCCAGATAAATCGGTTTTATCCCCAATAATTCCTATTACGGTTTGTTTTTCACCTGGGGCTAAACTTACATCGTGTCCCCACTCTTTTATCTGCTTAATTGTAGCATCAATCTCTTTTTGAGTTGCTCCTACCTTCATAACTAAAATCATAATATTCCTTTTTCTATTTTTTAAGTGGTTTATTATAACAAATTTTGGTATAATTGTGATAAAAAAACTATAAAGAAAGATAAAAAGTGAAACTACAACAACTTACAGAATCTTTAAAAAATGGTCTTAAAAAAGATAAGTTAAAAAAGAAACTTTATGAAATATATCCAGACTTAGAGTTTGAAACTGCAATTGAATTTTTAAAAGCCCAAGGATTGCCAATCATTGAAAAAAATGGAAAATTTTATTTAGAAACAAATTTTAGAAATTTTAATGAGGAGACTTATTGTATCGTAGATATTGAAACAAATGGAAGCAAGCCTGAAAACTCTCAAATTATAGAGATTGGAGCAGTAAAAATAAAAAATGGCAAAATTATAGCTACATTTAATGAGCTTATAAAAGCTAACTATATACCCCCATTTGTGAAAGATATTACCGGTATTACAGAAAATATGTTAAAAGATGCAAAAGATCAAAAACAAGTATTGCAAAAGTTTAAGGAGTTTATTGGAGATTCTATTTTTGTAGCCCACGATAGTTATTTTGATTTTAACTATATTAAATCTCAACTTAAAAAAGAGGGATTGGGAGAGCTTTTAAATCCTGAAATTTGCACATTAACTCTTTCCAAAAAAACAATCCAAGCTACAAGATATGGATTAAGATATCTTATAGATGAGTTAAATCTTCCAAAAGAGCAACTTCATAGAGCTTTGGGAGATGCAAAAACAACCGGTAGAATTTTGCTAATTGGTTTTGATAATCTTCCAAAAGAGATAGAAACAACAAGCCAACTTATAGAATTTGCAAAAGGAAGTAAGACTATTAAAAATAAGATATTAAAAAAACAGCAACAAAAAAGGAAAAATTAAAAAAATTATCAATTTTTACAACTAAGTTTGCTGTTATCCTTAAAAATAATAAAAGAGGGTTTCAATATAATTTCCAAATTTTTAAAAGGAGTCTCTTTTAAGTATTGCGAAAGTCCCGCTTCAAAATCTATTTTATAATATGTTTCAATAGTTGCTGTTTGAGTAGGTTTTAAATATAGTTTTCTTTTAATAAAATCCTCTATTAAAATGTTATCCTCTTTATCTTTTATAGTTATATATGCTTTTAAAAACT
Source organism: uncultured Nautiliales bacterium (assembly GCA_964495415.1). Taxonomy (GTDB): domain Bacteria; phylum Campylobacterota; class Campylobacteria; order Campylobacterales; family JAADDX01; genus CAZBVR01. The sequence goes on along the minus strand of CAZBVR010000008.1, from coordinate 1,395 downwards.
TAATCTCTTTTTTATATCCATTTTTTAAAGTGTAAAATAGTTTATAACCTTTATAGAAACCATTATCGTAACTATAATTAAATTTAACTAATTTTAGTCTATTACAACTCCCTCTATCTTCTCCGAGTTTTTTTTGAAAATTACTTAACTCTTTTTGAGAAGCTATACTTTTATTAAGCTCTTTTTTTAAAAGCTCAACCTCTTTTTCCAATTTTGTCACTCTCTCCTCTAAGGAATTAGCAAAAAGAGAGCTAAATATGAATGCTATCAATAATATAATTTTCCACATCTTTAATACCTAAATGTTATTCTACCCTTATCTAAACTATAAGGATTTAATTCTACTTTTACTTTATCACCCGGAACTATTCTAATATAGTGCATTCTAATTTTTCCTGAAATATGACAAAGTAACTCATGTCCTGTATCTAACTTCACTCTAAAAGTTGCATTTGGAAGAGCTTCTTGAACAACTCCATCAACTTCTAATAGGTCATCTTTTTTTGCCATTTTAGTCTCCTTTCTTTTCTGTTAAAATAACTGCTCTGTTATTTACTATTGCAATTTGATGCTCGTAGTGACTACCTCTTAATCTTTCTGTATTAACTACACTCCAACCATCCTCTAATGTAGCACTCTCGCCTGTTTTTTGGCATATCATAGGTTCAAGACAAAATACCATTCCATTTTTTATTTTATCACCTTGATTTGCTCTACCCTCCAAATAATTCAAAATTTGAGGTTCTTCATGAGGATTTCTTCCTATTCCATGCCCTGAATAATCTCTCAAAGGATAAAAACCTTTTGACAATATAAAATCTTCTGCAATTTTTGATAACTGCTTAAATCTCATACCAACCTTAATATTGTCAATCATATGATATAAACACTGATAACTAACATCTATAAGTTTCTGTGAGGTTTTATCCACTTTACCGATAGGCACTGTGATAGCCGCATCACCATACCAACCATCTATCTCTACACCTATATCAAATCCAACTATATCACCCTCTTTAAAAGGAATGTTATTTGGAATTCCATGAATTATTACCTCATTAACACTTACACATACACTATTTGGAAATCCATAAAGTCCTTTGAAAGAAGGTCTTCCTCCATTTTTCACAATAAACTCTTCACAAGCCTTGTCTATTTCTAAACCTGTTGCTCCAACTACTGCCATACTTCTTGCCAATTCAAGAGCTTCTGCTACCAATTGGGCTGATTTAGAGATAGCCTCAATCTCTTTTAATTTTCTAATAGGAATTGCCATCAATTATCCTTAAATTTATATGATTGTATCCCAAAAAGGGAAAGAAAAGATTATAGTCCAGTAACAGAAAGAGTTTCATATTTTTGCATCATCATTTGAGCTTGAATTTTTCTCATTGT
>CAZBVR010000007.1:0-3263 GCA_964495415.1 uncultured Nautiliales bacterium | reverse complement strand
GCTCACTACTCAACTCCTCTTCACTATTATGAACCCTTCTTTCAAAATTTGTAAAAACAATTTGTCTGTGAAGAGTTGCAAAAATATCCTCCAATTTATTCGCATAGAGAGCTATTAGCTCCTCTCTACTTAAATCCCTTTTAATAGTTTCAAATAGAAGCATCTCAGCGAAAATAGAAGCAGTCCCAGCAGTTGTTAAAGGTGTGTGCTGATTTAAATATCCCACCTCTCTCGCCAAATACTGATGAATAGCATGACCCAACTCGTGTGCCAATGTAAAAACATCTCTTATCTGTCCAGTATAGTTTAACATAACATAAGGATGAACCTTTGGAGTTGCTCCATGAGAAAAGGCCCCTCCTCTCTTTCCTGTTTTTGGATATATATCAATCCATCTCTCTTCAAAGGCTTTTAAAGCTATATCATAAAAAACAGGAGAAAAGTTTTTAAATGCTTCCAACACCATCTCTTTCGCTTCTGAAAACTCTATCTTTCTCTCAATTTTCTTTAAAGGAGCATATCTATCATAATCATATAACTTTTCATATCCCAATAATTCCCTCTTTAAATTATAATACTCCTCTACTAACTTCATACTGCCATTTGTCGCTTCAATTAAACTATCCACACTCTTTTGGCTTGCTTTATTAGAGATGTGTCGAGGCTCCTCAGGAGTAGAATAGTTTCTTAACTCACACTCAATTCTCCAATCTTTCTTAATCTGATTGTAGATAAAACTAAATAGAGATAACTTTGGATTTAACCCATTTGTTAAAGAAACTGCTCCTCTTTTCCTTACATTTCTATCATCTGAATGCAACTTTGCAAGTATCTCCTCTTCACTAACATAACCTCCCTCCCAATAAAAAGAGAGATTAGAAATAGTTTCATCAAATAATCTTGAAAAGGCAGAAGATGAGGTTAAACTTTTTTTCATTAAAATTTTCTCTTCTCCCTCTGAGAGTTTATGTTTAGCCTCTTTTCTTAAACTTTCTAAATAAAGTCTATTTACTCCTGCATGAGTAATAAACTGCAACTGCTTCTCATCCGGCAAAGAGATAAACTCCAACTCAAAAAATAGTAACTGCTCCTCAATCTCTGTGGCGATAGTTTCATATTTAGAAAGAAGAGAACCTTTTGATGTATCAGTTGCAAATTGAAGATAGATATATGTTAAAACTCTACTAATTTTCTCATTTATATCTATATATCTATTCAATGCCTTTTGAAATTCAAATACATTAAACTCCCTCAATCTACCCTTTATCTCCTCTTGAAACTGCTTTGCTTCAACTTTTGCTTCATCTAATAGAGTATCTGCTTCATCTATGTTATTAAATAGAGCCGTTAAATCCCAATTCATAAAATTCCTTTTTAATTTATTGTTTTAAATAGTGAGATATTATAACAAAAAATAGATAGGAAAAATAAACAGATATAAAAAACTTGTTAAAATAATTAACCAAGCAACCACTTCCGGCTTATTGTTAAAAAGAGCTGCTAAATTTACATTATTGACTGCAATAGGAACAGATAACTCTAAAATTATTATCTTAGCAATTTTTTCATCTACTCCAATCCAATTCAATATAAGATATCCCAATAAAGGCAATAATATAAACTTTTCCAACGAGACAATCAAAGATAATTTGATATCTATCCTTTTTATTTTAATATGAGCCGTATATATTCCGAAAATTATTAACTGAATTACCATTGAACTATAAGCTCCCATCTCCAACATCTGAGATATTGGTGAAAGGTCAATCTCCATATAGTTTATTAAAATAGCAATCAAAGCCACATAGATAATAGGAATTTTTAAAATTTTTTTAGTAGTTTCTAAATCAAATCTATTTGCATAAAAAAAGATACCAAAAAGATAAATAAAAAAAAGATTTGTTAAGTTTAAAATAGTGGCATAAAAAGCCCCCATCTCTCCCCATAAAGCATAACTTAAAGGAATACCCAAATTTCCAGTGTTACCTATTAGAGCGGTTATTGTGGCAATTCCTCTATCCTCTTTGACACTAAATTTAGATAACAGATAAGCAAATGGTAAAGCCAAAAAAATAATTAAAAGATAAAAGAGTGGAACCTCAACAATTGAAAAATCTATCTTCCTTAAAGTTAGGCCCCATATAGTTAAAAATGGTTGCAAAAAATAGACAGAAACTATAACAAAACTTTTTTCATCAATTTCAGAAAATCTCTTTTTTGCAATAAATCCTATAAAGATAAAAAAATAGATACTAATTACAGCTATCATTCTCTAATTTATATCCATATTTGGGAGTTAGTTCTAAAAAGTTTTTAATAGTGCTATTTAGATTTAAATTATCTTCCACAAGCAATAATTTCATAGTTAAGACACTCCTTTCAATCTATTTTAAACATATCTTTTCATCGCTCTATCTGCCTCTTTTTTTAGTTGCTTCTCTTTCAAAGCCTGTCTTTTGTCATGAAGTTGTTTTCCTCTTGCTACTGCTATTGTTAGTTTTGCCTTGTTTTTATTATTGAAATGTAAATCCAAAGGAACTATTGAAAACCCCTTCTCACTCGCTTTTCCCGCCAATTTTCCAATCTCTTTTTTATGAAGAAGCAATTTTCTTGGTCTTGTTTCATCATGTCTAAAATAGGCATTGGTAGTTTCAAGATTTGATATATGCCCTTGCATCCACCAAGCTTCCCCATCTTTTATTTTTATATAACTATCTTTTAGATTTACTCTCCCCATTCTAATAGCTTTTACTTCACTTCCTTTTAGTTCAATACCAGCTTCATATTTATCAAGTATCTCAAAATCGTGAAAAGCTTTCCTATTTCTTGCTACTACCTTCATCTTTTTTTCCTTTAAATAGAGTTCCTCTTTTATGTCTATTTTCTAATAAAAACTCCCTAACATCCTCTAAATCAAATCCACTTGCTAAAAACATATCTTTACCTCTTTGCATCAAAAACTCCGCAGCTTTTAGTTTTGTAACAATCCCTCCTGTTGCAAATTTATCATTTGGGTTACAAGGAGTTTGCATAAGTTTTGGGTCTATTTTTGATACAATTTTTAAAAGTTTTGCATCACTAAACTCTTTTGGATTTTTATCATATAACCCTTCTATATCACTAAGTATTACCAACAAATCAGCATCAAAATAGTAAGTAGTATATGCACTTAATTGGTCATTATCTCCAAATACAATCTCTTCTATACTTACTGCATCATTTTCATTGATAATTGGGATTATTCTGTTTTTTAGTAACACTTC
>CAZBVR010000006.1:0-27885 GCA_964495415.1 uncultured Nautiliales bacterium | reverse complement strand
AATATTTTAAGCATTCCTATTGCTAAATCACCAGTGCAGTGAGTAGCTGTGATATATTTTGTATGTATATTATTTATAACTTGTTTTATTTGAGTAGGATCACTTCTTAGTAAATGAAAACCACCTATAATATATTCAATAGGTTTATTTAATTTATTTGTAAATATTTTCGTAATATTATCAATCCCTGGATGTCCACATCCTGTAATTATATAAAGTCTATTATCTTTTTCTATACATAAAGCTTGTTCACCTATTGGCTCTAAGACTCCAGTTGTATAAATATCTGGAAATATTTCACTAAATTTATCTATAACAATTACATCTTTTACTAATGTTTTTAAATCTTCTATTAAATGTTTAGATAAAGAATTTGGAGCAATAATTGTAATATCTGGATTTTCTTCAATAACTGTATCAAGACCACCTATGTGATCCCAATGGGGATGTGTTATAAATAAAATATCAATATTTTTAAAATCAATATTTAATTTTTTAGCATTTTGAAGTAAAATTCTACCATTACTTCCTGTATCAACTAAAATATTATAATTATTAGTTTCTATATAACAACTAAATCCCCATAAAGCTTTAAATCCCTCTTTATAGATATAATTATCAAAAAGTGTTACAAATCTCATAATCCTGCCTCTTTTAAAGCCTCACCTTGATAATGAGCAATAAGTGGGTCAATAATCTCATCAAATAGCCCTTCACTCATAATAGCATCAAGTCTATATAAAGTTAGATTAATTCTATGGTCTGTAATTCTATTTTGTGGATAGTTATAAGTTCTAATCCTTTCACTTCTATCTCCACTCCCTACTTGGGTCTTTCTCTCTTCTCCAATTTTAGCAAGTCTCTCAGATTCATATTTTTCATAAACTCTTGCTTTTAGTATTTGAAGGGCTTTTTCTTTGTTTCTCTGTTGGCTTCTCTCATCCTGCATAGAGACTACAATCCCCGTAGGAATATGGGTCATTCTAACCGCACTTTCTGTTTTATTTACATGCTGACCACCTGCTCCTCCAGCTCTCATTACATCAATTTTAATTTCACTTGCTGGAATATCTATCTCAGTTTCATCCACTTCTGGCATAATAGCCACAGTTACAGCTGAGGTATGCACTCTTCCTTGACTTTCGGTTGTTGGAATTCTTTGCACTCTGTGAGTTCCACCCTCATATTTAAGTTTTGAATATACACTTTCCCCTTTTACAAGAAGAATAATCTCTTTATATCCTCCTACATCACTTTCACTTACACTAATAAGTTCAGTTTTCCAACCTTTCTTATCTGCATATCTTGTATAAGCTCTAAAAAGGTCTCCTACAAACAGACTTGCCTCATCTCCACCCGTTCCGGCTCTTATTTCAAGATATATATTTTTATCATCATTAGGGTCTTTTGGCAAAAGTAAAAGTTTTATCTCCTCTTCAAGTTGTGGGATTTTAGGTTCAAGCTCTTTTAGTTCTTCTTTTGCAAGTTCTCCAAGTTCTGAGTCTGATAGTAACTCTTTATTCTCCTCTATGGAATTTAAAGTAGAGATATATTCGTTGGCCTTATCTACAATTTTTTGAAGACTTGATTGTTCTTTTGATAATGTAGTTAATTTTTTTATATCCTGAGTTATCTTTTCATCTGATAGTAATTTAGATATCTCTTCATACCTATCCAAAAATGGTTGTAATTTATCTTTTAGCATTTTTATGCCTTTATAATGAAGTTAAAAAAAAGAGAGGGGAAAATTAAGCTGATTTTTGTGCTAACTCTTTTACAAGTTTGTTTAATCTGCTTACTTTTCTTGATGCTGTGTTTTTCTTTAAAACACCTTTGCTTACATATGAATGAAACTTTTTGTTTGCCAATTTCAATGCTTCTTGTGCTTTTTCTAAATCACCTGCCTCTACTGCTTCTCTTACCGCTCTTGTTATATTTTTAATTCTTGTTCTATAATATCTGTTTCTTTCTGTTCTTTTAATTGTTTGTTTGATTCTTTTTTTAGCCGATTTATGGTTAGCCATTACTCTGTTCCTTTTTTTTAGTTTTTTATATGGAATTATAGTTACCATTTCCAGATAAAAAGATAGAAATGGTTCTATACACCTTATGAGTGTCTCAAATTACTCTATAACTCTCTTGCGGAATTATACTATATTTTTTTCTTTATTTCAAGATAGTTTAAAATAGCTACTGACTAAATAGTTTCAAACGAGAGTGTTTTACTCTATTTAGCCAATAACTTAAAATATGGAGTGATTTTACCACTCCATTTTTTTATAAATTTTATTGTGAGGAGTTTCTTTCAATTTAATATCAATTGTATTAGTAGATGCATTATTCTCCTTCATTTCTGTTCCCTCTCCTGCCCATTTATTTAAGGAAACCTTTTCAAAAAGTAGATTCACACAAGGATGAGTTAAACAATCCATATTGCTACTTGAAGGTTTTTTATACTCTATTCCATAACTCGAATACCATAACCATCCAGGGATATGAAGATGAAGTTTTGTTTTATATGGAGCCACTTTTTTTAACAAATTAACTGATAAATTTTGCTCTCCAAAAGAGATAGAGTTTTTATTTAATCCAATTGAAAATAGAGAAAAATTTTTTACTACTGCTTGATTTACAGCTCCAAACTGCTCTGAATTATGTAATAGACTTCTTTTCCACCCTCTCTTTTCCCAATACTCAAACTGCACAGGCACCGACATACTATCTTTTTCTGTTGTAATATCATTAACTTTTACTGCTCCATATAAAAAGCTTAAACTTTTTGAAATATCTTTTTCTCCTTTTATTTTATCCTCATTTTCAATAACGATTTTATCAAGTTGCAATTTAAAAGGATTTACAACAAGAGAGTCATTTCTGTCAAAATTGATATTTAAATTTAATTTAGCCTCTCCTTTTTGAAAATTATCTTTATCAAATCCAAAAGAGATATTTTTATCTAAACTATTTTTAGATAGTTGAGTTATAATGTAATTTAAGTTCTCTATTGGTTCAGATGTTGAGTAACTAATCATAACTTTACTATCTTTTCCGTAACAATTTTGATTATAATTTTTAGTAATAATTCCACTTTCATTCACCGCTTTTATAGTTAAGTTTGCCTCTCCACTCATATTTAAATCTTTTGATAAGTAGGTAAAAGAGGAATCGTTATAATTTGCTACTCTATCAACCTTGATATCAAAATGGTGAGGTAAAACTGAGAGAGATATTGTTCCCTCTCCAATCAATCTATCTTTTAATTTGGTATCATCGCTATCAATAACTGCAAACTCTTTTCCAACCTTTTCAGAAAGATTCAAATCTATAACACCCACTTCACTATATCTAATAGATGATATATTTGCCACTCCATCAAGAAACTTAAATTTATAATCCAAATCACCCGTTTCACATTTTCTATCTTTTGCTTTCATATCAAGAAGAGATGAATCTATATTATAATTTTTAGAACTGTTTGAATAGAAATCAACCGCCTCTATTTTTAAATTTGAGATATTTGCATCCGCTTTAATCAACTCATTAGAAGTAGTTGAAAGTTTAAATCTCATAGGTCTTACAGCAAAACTATCTGTTGAAGAGAAATATCTGTAACATATTTTATTCTCCTCATCATTACTTTTACAATCTCCAATCATCACACAATTAGCATATGGATATAGATTGTAACCAGAAGAACTGCTATAATTTGCACATGCTTTAAACTCAACTCCCACATTTTGATATGCTTTGTTTAATAAGTAGGTTTGAGTAATAACTTTTTTGCTGTTTCCATTTATAAAAAGATAATTCTCCATCGAAATTGGGTTATGCTGTTTTGAGCTATTTTTATCCACTAAATAGTATTTTACAGAAGCAGATGAAGCATGAGTGAAACTTTTCGGTAGATATGCTATTTTCAATCTAAAATTTTGATTTACAATTTTTGTTGAGATATTTCTATCACTCTCTCCTCTTGTTGGAAGATAATCATCCCAAGCATCTAACCATCCATTTGGTTGAGTATCCTCATTTGTGTAAGGACAAGCATCAATCTGAATATCATATTTTCTACCCTTTTTATCTTTATATGAAGCAAGATAAACTACATTATCTTTCCAATCATCAAAATCAAAATTTACACTAAATGAAGCAGTGCTTTTTTTGTATGCTCTGTAATACTCTTCGTTTGGAGAGTAAGTTGGATAATCATCTCCAAAATCATAAATAATAGCAGAACTATCAAATGTTGTATTAAATAGATTAAAAATTGAATAATCATAATTTGAAACTTTTGTAGCACCATTTCCAATATGATTACCATTTTTATCAATAGTATCCAAAGTGTTAAAACCAAAAAAGTCAGGAGCAAAAGCAAATGTTTGTTTATAGGTTTCTACCACTTTTACATTATCAAGAGGTTCTTTATCACTATTTTTAATAGGCATATCAAATATGCACGGAGTCATTGGAGTGCAAATAGTCATTCCAAAAAATGAGAACCCATTTGTTTTGATATAATTTTCATCATAACATAATTTACACTCACCAATTCCATATTTATCGAGTTTAGAAGCATCAAAGTGAATTTTTATATTATCATCATCAATTTTAATAGGACCCTCTGCTGTAATTGCTCCATACCAATCAGCTGATTTATTAGCACTATTCAAAAGTGTAACCGCTCCTTTTGAGTAGATATAAATAGGAGTTTTTTTGCTATTTTTTCCATTTGTATCAATTTTTACATCTCCATCTCCATAGATAAAAATTGCTCCTTTACACTCCATATCATTCACAATTGAACCTCTAAATATAAAATCATTTTTTACAAAAAGTCTTATATCATCTTTTGGACATATATTTATTTTATTAAGTTTCCCACTATTAGTTTTATCTACTTTAAATGAGTTAATATGATAATCTCCTCCCTCAAATATCAAAGTTTGATTATCTCCACTAAATGTTAAATCTTTTAACAGCATCAATTTAGTTGAATTATCACTATAACTATTTTGAGGGTTAAAATAGATATCTATATTTGAAGAGTCAAATTTATAATTTCCATACTCCAATTGAGTAAATGTGAAGTTGTTATGAATAGTATGAATATCTGTTTTTTTAGATGAAATTACTTTAAAATCAAGTCTGTTTTTTTGAGCTTCTTCAATGTTACATTGAGAACATCCATAGCAATTGAGATTTCCTATATAATTTTTATTTTTTACACTTATCGAACAACTATTAAAAATTGTATCATCTTCTGTTTTAATAGATTGATAAGAGTTTAAAGGAGTTATAAAAACATTACAAGAGTATTCATTATCAAAAGTGTAATTATCTCTACAAACTCCTCCTAATGTGCTATTTTCAATAGAATTATTATAATAAAACTTTCCACCATTTTTTATAGTGATATCTCCCGCTGTTGATAAAGCTCCCCTAATATAAGTTGGGCTTCCCAATCTTGCACTACCTTCAACATAGATTAAACTATTAAAGGTTGTTCCACCTCCTCCGGTTGAAAGGTCTCCATTTATAAACAATCTAAAATTAGCAGGAGGTAAGGTTCCAAAATTCCCTCCCTTTCCATTGCTATTGATACCCGGATTGTTACCCGGTGAAAAATCTCCATTTATAAAGAAGTTAATAATTTGAGAAGAATCACTTGCTTTAACTGATGCAACTCCAGAAGTTCCCGGAATATCAAAATAGTTTGTATAGTAATTACCACTTGATAAAATCATTGTTGAGGAACTTGAAGCGGTAATCTCATTTGAATGGAATGTTACATTGCTATCTGCTGAATAGGGATATATTCTCAAAGTTGCTTTTTGACCTAAATTGATAGTTTCAATATCTACCTCATTAGCATAGATTTTAATAAGCGATGTTCCAGAACCTGAGTTTGTTTGTGATAGTTGGTCAATTACAACCTTTGGAGCTTTTAAAACAACTTCACTTCCATTTCTACCAACTTGCAAATTGTGAATATCTATCTTCTGTTTTGCTTTAAAGTTTATATCCCCTTTTGATTTGAGATAAACATTATAGATAGAGATAGAGTTAGTAGATAAAGCTTCAAGATAATTGTTAGAGTTCCAACCCCATCTCTCTCCAATTGAACCAATTTTCAGATTGTTTGTTGTTTTAAAATAGATATGAGCCTTTTTAGTTAATTTCAAATTATTTAAGAAAGATGAAGAGGGTAAATTTAAAGTAAGAAGTTTATTTGACCAATTTGAAATTGTAATTTTATTATAAGATTTTCCGCTAAGAGTAGTTGATGAATGAACCACAGGCGACAATTTACTTGAACTTGGCTTTTTAGATGCAGTGGAGTTGTCAATCAAAAATGTGTAATCTATCATTAAACTCTTTCCATATTTTTTGCTTGCAGAAGCAGTCCCCCCTCCACAATGAAGTTTTGGATACCAAATACTTTGAATAACAAAACCGGTATTTAAAGCACAAGATGGAGAATTATAGATATGCCCATCTCCGGACATAACAATTTTAGAAGGATTATCTCTTGTTTGCAATACATTACTAAAAACTCCACACTTCTCTTCAAATCCATTTAATATAGTTATTAAAAATAGAGTTAAAAAGATAGAAAACCTTTTCATTGTCGCCCCCTTAATTAGTTACAGACTCACACTCCTCTTTTGAAAATGTTCCATCTGAATTACACTCAAATTTTCCATTGCTTCCATTATATTCCATCGTCAAATTTTCCTCATCTGAAAATTTATAAGCATAATAGGAAACATTATTATCTGTATCATCTGCTTTATACTTATACCAACAATCATTATTTAAACAGGATTTAATTGGAGTTTTTAATATAGGAAGAGTGGAAGTCCCATTAAACAGATTTTCATTTGCACTATTTGCACTCGCTTCATCAAGTTTTTGAGGATATCCTTGTGGAGTATATCCATCACTTGCATCTAAATCGTCATTGATTATCCATTCTCCATGTTTAGTTTCAATTGCTGTTCTAACTGCTGAAACTACACTTTTCACACTACTTGAAGAAGCTGAAGCTTTTGTTTGCATAAATTTCGGCACCGCAACAGAAGCTAATAACCCAATAATAACAATTACAAAAATAAGTTCTATTAAAGTAAATCCCCTTTTCATAAAAGACCTTTTTCTTTTATTATATCACAATAATGTTAATTGGTGATGAAAAAAAAATTTGAAATAATGAAAAAAAATCTTAAATTTAACAATTACCAATAGAAAAAAATAAATAAAAAAAGAAAGTAGATAAAAAAAGAGAGTTTAAACAAGCATCAAAAAGCAAACAGCAAAAAGGGAGGAAAAACCTCTCAACCCTCTTTAACTATTAGTCTTGGTTACAAGATGTATTTAAGTCAGTTACAATAAAGTTATAAGCTGTGATATTTCTATCTGGTCCAACTCTTACATTGTCTGTTACTCTTTTAACTGCTAAACAAAGATAATTGTTTGAACCATAAGTGATATTGAAATCATCTTCATCTTTTTGTGCTGTAAATGGAGTTGAAACATTGTCAAAATATCTTTTTAAGTCTCTATCTTGTTCAATAATTCTTGATAAGTTGTTTTCTTGAACAAGGTTATATTGCTCATTTGCTTTTGTTGTAACTTGATTTCCAATTTCTGGTAAATTAGCTGTTTCTGCATTCTTTTTAGTTGTCAAGAATTTTGGAACTGCTACTGCTGCTAACAACCCAATAATTACGATTACGAAAATTAACTCAATAAGAGTAAAACCTGATTTACCACTTTTCATTGTGTCTCCTTTTTGGTTTTTTTTAGTTTTGATTTCACCTTTTTTTTCAAAACCCTTTTATTATTACAATTATATCACAAAAAAGTGATTTTTGAGTAATTTTTTTTTAATTTTTTGTGAATAACCTAAATATGTGTTATTTTATGAATTACCCATAAGGCAAATCCTATAACAATAGAACTTACAACAGCGGCTATAATACTTGCAGACTCTAACATCTATTTTCCTTTTACGGCATCAGCCATTCCCCACATCGGTAGGAATATACCAAATGCTAATACAATAACAAATCCTGCAATTGCAGCAATTAAAATAGGTTCAATTAGTGCAGAAATGTTTTCAACGATATTTAAATACTTACCTCTATAATATTTACTTGCTTTACTTAACATTCTATTTAAAGCTCCACTATCTTCTCCACTTTTAATCATTTGAATAACCATCTTCTCAAACAATCCCGTTTCACTAAATCCAGAAGCTAAACCTCTACCCTCAGCAATAGAACTTTTAATTTTAGAAAGTTGATTTTTTAGATAAAAATTCTCAACTACTCCAAGAGCTGTATCTAAGGCATCCATAATAGGAATACCTGCTCCCACCATTTTATCAAACGAGTATAAAAATCTCCCCAACATCGCATAGTTGATAACATCTCCAACAATATAAACTTTTAACATCCATTTATCAATAATTAACTCTACCTCTTCATATTTTTTGTAAAGAAAGTTAATAACTATTCCCGAAATCACAGAACCTAACAATATCCAAGGACCAAATGTTCTTAAAAAATGTTCCAACCATAAAAGAAAACGAGTTGGCAAGGGAAGTTCAGCATTTAAACCCTCAAAGATATTTTTAAAAGGAGGAATTACAAATAAAATTACAATAGTAAAAGCTATCATCATAGCAAAAAGAATAAACATAGGATATCGAGTAGCAGATTTTAATTTTTTTCTGTTTTCTAAAATCTCAGACAAAATCTCTGCTAAATCTCTAAAACTTTCAGCTAACATCCCTGTCTGTTCCCCCAACTCCACCATGGAAATACTTAATTTACCAATCTCGTTTTCAAACTTTTTTAGTGAAGAGGAAACATTCATACCACTTCTAATATCTTGATTTAAAGTATCCAATACCTCTTTCAACTTTTTATTTTTAACATTTTCGCTTACATTAGAGATAACATCATTTAAAGAAAGGCTGGCATCTAACATTACATATATCTGCTCCAAAACAGCTACATACTCCTCTAAATCGATTTTACTCCTTGTTATCTTATCAAGAAACTCCTTTTTCAGCTTTTCCAATTTTATCTCAAAAGGTTCCTCTGTTTCCTCAGCTCTCAAAAATATACCAAGTTTTAAGACTTTAAATTTTTTAGAAGCATCAAGTTTATTTTCTGCTTCAATCACCTTTTTTAACTTTTTTCCATTTTTTAAATAAGTTACTATAAAATACACTTTATTATCCTACTTTAACAATTCTTAACATCTCTTCTAATGTAGTTATACCCAATTTTACTTTATTGATAGCATCATCAGCTAATGTTTTATGCCCCTTTGCAACCGCTTTGTGAAGTATCTCCAATTTTGAACGATTTTCATTTATCATTTCACTAATTTCATCATCAATTGTTAAAATTTCACTAATCATCTCTCTTCCTTTGTAACCCGTCATATCACACTGCTTACAACCAGCTCCTTTATAAAAAATTGTATCTTTTGAAAAGTATTTTTCTACTCTTTTAAGTAGTTCCGGAGATGGTTTATATTGTGTTTTACAATAAGGACAAATTTTTCTTACCAATCTTTGGGCTACAACTCCAACTAAGGAATCTGATACCAAAAATGGATCTGCCCCCATTTGAATCATTCTTGTAACAGAACTAATTGCATCATTTGTATGTAAAGTAGCCAAAACTAAGTGACCTGTTAAAGAAGCTTGAATGGCTGCATTTAATGTTTCAGTATCTCTAACCTCCCCTATCATTACAATATCGGGGTCTTGTCTTAAAATAGTTCTAAGAGCTTCTGCAAAACCATACCCAACTCTTGGGTTAGTTTGAATCTGTTGAACCAATGGGATTTGATATTCCACTGGGTCTTCAACAGTAATCACCTTGTTTTCTAAACTTTTAATATCATTCAAAGCTGCATATAGAGTTGTTGTTTTCCCGGAACCCGTAGGTCCTGTAACAAATACAATTCCAAATGGAGAGGTTATAAGTTTTTGAAACTTTTCTAAATTCTCCTCATTCATCCCCAACTCTTCCACTTTTAATAAAATTTTCTGTTGATCCAAAATCCTCATTACAATACTCTCTCCTAAAAGAGTGGGAGTTGTTGAAACCCTAAAATCATAAAGATTTTTATCTATTTTCATACTAAATCTACCATCTTGAGATTTTCTCTTTTCAGAGATATCAAGATTTGAAAGAAGTTTTATTTTAGAGATGAAAGCTCCATATATCTCATTAGTAAATGAAAAAATCTCTCTTAATACCCCATCTACTCTCACTCTGATTGAGAAGTTATATTGAGCAGGTTCTACATGAATATCACTTCCACCTTGTGCAATTGCTGTTTTAAAAACAAGTTTTGCTAATTGGTCAATAGCGGTATCCTCAGCCTCAATAGCTCCCATTCCTCCGCCTAACTCCTCTTTTACTCTTTGAATAAGGCTTTTTGTTAATTTCTCCTTCTCCAATCTGGCAATAATATTTAAAATATCTTGTGTTAAGGCTAAAAAAATTTTTACCGGTTTTCTTAAAATCATCCTTTCAATAATCTCAATAGAATCATAATCCAATGGGTCTGCTGTTGCCACATAAATATAATCCTCAGTCTCTTTAAATGGTATAGCTTTTGATTGTTTTATCAACTTTATTGGAAACTTATCCATTAACTCGTAATCGATATCCTCTCCATACAAATCAACAAACTCTATACCCAACTGCTTTGCTAATGTTATTGCTACTTGCTTTTCAGATACAAACCCCTCCTCAATTAAAACTTCTCCAATTTTTTTAAATTCGCCCTTCTGTTTAAACTCCTGCTGTTTTTTAAGGGCTTCCATAAGTTGCTCATTTGTGATTAACCCCTCTTGAACAAGTAAATCTCCTATTCTAACTTTCTGTTTAATCATAAGTTTTATCCTTTTACCTATACCAATGAGTTCTTAATAAAATTCCATTCTTATCAAAAATAGTTATAAAAACTTTTTTACTTTTTTGGTCACTATAAACTTTATATATCTTATCTTTATGCTCTATTTGAATTACTCCATCTTTATCTTTTTTAAACTTTTTAAAAATTATCCCATTTACAACAATCGAAACAGGATGCTCTATCAATGGTAATCTGTAAAATGATAAATCTAAATTATCTAACATATATGATTGAAGAAGTTTTTTATCAAAAAAGAGAAGTGAAAAGTAGATACTATTGCTTCGAGCCTTTTTACTATATTTTAACTGATTTATAATAATTGGAAGATAGATAAAATAATCACTTTTTACACAACTAAAACCCACCAAGGATAAAATATCTTCATTATTTTTAATTTTTTGAAAATGGGTTGCTCCATATTTACAAATTTTTTTAAAATTACCATTTTCATATTCCTTTTTAAAATCAAATCCAAACATAACAGAGATTGATATTATCAATAATAAAATTTTATTCACTAATTAACCTTTGTAATAGAAATCTAATTTTTTTAGAGTTTTGATATTTTAGATAGGTTGTTAAAACTTGAATTGCTTTCTCCTTTTTTCCAACTTTCTCTAAATTTAATCCATAATAATACCATACATTTTCATTATAATTGTCAATTTTAGAAGCTATCTTACACCATTTCATTGAGTTTTCATAATCTCCATTTTCATAATATAAAACAATAAGTTTCATTGCTTTTTCAAAAGAGACTGGGGTTGTTTGTAAAATTTTGCTATCTCTCTTTTTATTCTGCTCTACTACCTCCTCTTTTTTTACCTCTTTTTTACTATTTTCAACACTCTCTTTTGATTCTATCTTATCAAAATCGATATCTACTTTTAAAATAGGTATCTCCAATTTAGTAGAACTATCATTTTTCTCTTTTTTTATACTATCATTTTTTTCACTATTTTTTTGCTCTCTCTTTTTTACAACTATTCTATTTTTTATCTCTTTTTTTACCTCATTTTTTACCTCATTTTTTGTAACCTGTTTTAGCTCTTTCTTTGTCTCATTTTTTTCTTTAACAACTACCTTTTCAATCTTCTTTGAGACAACTTTATGCTCTTTTTTAAAACTCTCTTTTTTTACAACTTGTTTTAGCTCTCTTTTTTCTGTCTTCTTATCTGTTAAATATAATCCAATAATTGCTCCACCTCCTACTCCAACAATAGTAGCAATAATTAACTTAACAACTCTTTTTCTTTGGAATTTTTTACATTTTTGCTCCAACTCAAAAAAATCAACCATTTTCCAATCCTAAATGAATAGCACTCATTATTAAAATACAACTATTGATTTTATCATACTTTTTGAGGTTATTTTGATAAGCAAACTCCAATAATTCAAACATTGTTTTTACAAACTTTTTACTATATCTAAAATTACCTTTTGTATAACGATAAATAGTATTAAATACTCCTCGAGAAAATAGATGATTTTTATTAGTCTTGAAAAGTTTATGATTTATAAACTGCTCCAACTCCTGTTTTGTAATTCTTTTTAACTCTATAATATCAACATATCTACTTTTAAAATGGGCTCTATTTAAATATCGCTTTGCATCTTCTGTATGCATAGAAAGCACAAAATAATACTCTTTTGTATCTGCGAGAGTTCTAATATATTCAACTATTTTTTCATCAAGAAGTTGAGCTTCATCAATTACAATAAGTTTATTTTTTTTAATTTTACTATTCAACTCCTCTTTTAAAACACAACCAGTTAAAAAAATTACATCTTTTTCTTTATAATAATAATTTAGCAAAAATGTTTTACCTACCCCCGCTTCACCTATTAAAAATTTTAAATTACTTCTCGATATTTTTAACTTGTTTATCGCCTCCCTAAAAGAATAGGATTTAAAATAATCTTTTAAATTTATCTCATCTTCAAACTCTCTTATAACCTCCTTATACATTTTTTAAACTCCTTTTTTAAAACTGCTCTAAACTTGGCAAATTTCCAAATCCCGCTTTCTTAGGTGAAATTTCTTTATTCATATCAATAATGTGAGGTGTAATTACAAACACTAACTCCTCTCTTTTTGAAATCTTCTCTTTTGAAGAAAATAGATATTTTACCACAGGAATCTCTTTTAAAATAGGAACTCCATTTACTACAAAAGTATCCTCATCTGTAATTAAACCTCCTAAAATAATAGTTTTTCCATCTTTAATTCTAATCATAGTGTTTAACTTTTTCTCAATAGTATCAGGTGGTAATCCCGGATTTAACTGAGTTGGAGAAAGAGCACTCACTGATGGATTTATATTCATAATAATATCTCCCTCATCACTTATTTCAGGAGTTATATCCAATAAAATTCCCACAAATTTAGAATCTATATTTTCACTCTGTAAAGTGTTTCCGGTTGCATCTTTTGTTATGCTGTTATATGAATAGTTGATTGTTTGTCCAACAGTGATAATCGCTTTTTGATTATTTAAAGTTGTAATTTTTGGATTAGAGATAGAACTAACTTTTCCATATTGAGATAGGAAATTTAACAATCCTTTCATATCCAAAGTGGTAGAATCTACAATTGTTTGTCCAACATTACCACCTATTGGAATGTTTTTATTTATAGCCAATCCAAAATTACTCCAATTTATTCCCGTCGTATGATTGTTACTTAACTTAACAGAGTAGATTTTTACATCTATTAACACCTCTTTATGCAATCTTTTATTTAAAGTATCTATATAATTTTGAACCCTTTCCAACTGCTCCTTTGTTCCAGTAATTGTAACTAACCCGCTTGTTTTATCAATAATTGGAGGCGGATTTTGATAATAACTATTAGCTTGGGCAGTTAAAATCTGCTCTATATTTGCACTAAAATCTTTCCAAAAATCGAAATTAAATTGACTTGATAAAGTATTTGAACCTGTATCCCCCTCCGTTGTAGATGCTGAAAAGTTAGTCGTTCCAGAGATAGTATTATTTACATAATCTATTTTAAAATTTTTAGTTTTAATAAATGAAATTGTTAAAGTATCATTTTCCAACTTGTAAAAGAAACCATTATTACCCAATATATATTTTAATAACTCATCCAAAGTGGCATTATATATCTTTACAAACTTAATAGTTTGTTTCAATCTCTCTTTTGCAATACTATCTTTTACTAAAATGTTTAAATTACAACTGTCTGATAGGTCTGAAATAATTGTATGCAATGATATCTCTCCTGTTCCCTCCGTCGATAATGAAAACAATCGAGAGTTACAACTATGTGCCAACAAAAATTGTCCCATAAATAGCATTAACAATAATTTTTTTACCATTATTTAACCTTTAAAACTCTTTTTCTTTCCAATTTAATCATCTGTTCGCCTTTTTGTAAATAAACTTTTCCATTATTTATAATTATAGTATATTTACCCAGTTTATCGCCATTTTTATACCATATATTATCTATTTTGGCTTTATTTTGAAAAACAACCTCAACATTATAATTTTTTTCTGAATTTAAAGTAACATTTGTTATATCCGTTGGCAACACAATTTCTGAAACCTTTTTCTTTTTCTTTTTAATTTGAAAAGGATTATAATCAAGTTTTATATTTCCCACTTTGTTTATAGTCTCTTTATTCTCTAAAATATGAATTAACTTCAACAACTGCTTAATATCTATATTTTCAGAAAGCGGGGCCGAACTATTATTCTCCTCTCCAAACAGAAAAAGTATCAATATAGCAAGTAAATAGAATAACTTTTTCATTATTGAGCCCCCACAAGTTTAATTTTTATTTTAAAATATTCAGATTGTTTCTTTTTACCTGAACTTGATGCTTTATTTCCATATTTTAGTTTTACTTTCAAATTGTAATAATTTATCAACTTTTTCTTCTTTTTCAAATTAAAATATTGTAGAAGACCCTTAATCACACCTACATCTCCACTAAAACTAACATCTAAATCATTTGAATTATGCTCATTTACCTCTATATAAAGATTTAAATCTCTACTTTTTGCTAAATACTTCAATTCTGTAATATCTTTTTCTGAGTATTTAGAAAGAGTAAAAGATAAAGTGCTATCCTCATTCTTTTTATTCTCTACAAAAGATTTACCTAAAAAACTGATAACAATATCTGTATAATTTTTATTTTTATCTTTTTTATCCTTTTTATTCTTTTTAGCTTTTTTTTGTTTCTTTTTCTCCTGTTTTATAATTAAATCTATATCTTTTTTTAAATCATTTCTTGTAATAAATATATTATCCACCCGATTTAAAGTTTTTGTATTTTCAATATACTCTATATAATTTAAAATGGATAGATAATCTCCTATTCCCTCAATTGTTATAATCAATGTTCTTGTAAATGGCGGAGTTTTTTGAGACCAATCTATACCAAATGAAACATCTAAATTTAACTGATTAGCAACTTTTAACAGATTTTCAAGAAATTGATAACTTTTCACATCTGTCAAATTTATTATATCTATGGCATAAAATGAGTATTTAATAAATTTGTAATCTTCTCTTAATTGCTCCAACTCTTTTTTAAGAGATGAAATATCTTTTTTTGATTTTTTTAAATTTCTAACCTCAATATTCAAGTTATCTAACTTCTTCTCTTTTTTCTTTATCTCCTTATTTAACTTTTTTTCATGCTCTATGAATGATTGATATGAAAAATTAAAATAGATAGTAAAAACTGCAATAGGAATTGATAAAAAAAGATAAATCAACTCCTTCTTTTCTAAATTACTTAATTTCTCTTCTAATTCATATAAGAATGTCATAGTTTAAACCTTATAATACTTACATAGTATTTCTCTTCAACATTTACAATAGATTCTGTTCTTATATCTTTAAATCCTTTTTCAAAAAGGTCATTCATAAAAGAGGCTATCTGTTTTCTATTAACTAATTCAGTATAAACACCAACTGCAAACTCTCCCTTTTTATCTTTCGAAACCAAAAAACTATTTAAAGAGTTTTTTTGCAATAATTTGGTAATAGTAATAAAATTTTTATTCACCTTTGGAGTTTTTATCAACTCTAAACTTCTTTTTAAAATATCTGAGATAACAAGGAGTTTTCGTTTAATATCATTTAACTCTTTAGAATAGGTTTCATACTCCTGCAATATTGCTCTATTTACTACATTTAATCTATTTATTTCATTTTCTTTTTTATTAATTTCACTATTTAGTGTAGCAAGATAATTTTCCGATTTTGTTTGTTTTAAATATCTATAAAAATAATCACCTCCAAATAGAAGAGCTGTAAAAAAGATAACTAAAAATAGTTGAAAAGTTCTAGTCTTGTAAAATTTTGGAGGTCTTGGAAAGATAGAAAAATTAAGGTTATCTTTATAATGTTTTTCATTAAAATTAAGAACCAAATAATCTAAAAAGTCAATATCTTCATCTATCCCCTGAACTATATTAAAGTTAATTCCTGTTGCATCCCAAAAAGTTTTTAATTCATCTATTCCTTCTACTACAAAAGGAGTATAAAAATAGATATTATCTATCGCATCTAAATAGAATATATTTTTTCCATATGATAATCTATTATTTATGGCCAAAAAGTAATCATTAAAAAATCTTTCAATCTCACCTGCAATTAAAAGTTCATCTATCTCATAATTTTCCTTTTTTAATCCCTTTTCAGATACTATTTTTACAAATGTCTTATAATCAATATCCAATGTTTTTAAAAGCATATTCAGATTATTTAAGGTTTTTGAGTATAAATACTCTCCATTTTCAAACACAACTATAAACGACTGAGTCTCATCTAAATAAACAAAGGCATCTCGTTGTGGCTCTTTTTCATAAAGAGGATAAAACTCTTTAAAAGCAAAAATTGGAAGAGTGATAAAATCGATAAACTCTGTTTGGTGAATTATATTTTTAAAATTTTGATGTAAAACCTCTTCCTCTATTGAAAAAGCTTCAACTATATATATCTGTTCCTGTTCTAACCCTTTTACAATATAGTGAGTGATATAATTTTTTTCAAGATCTATTCCCGAGTTTTCAAAAAAGTGTATTTCTGCCTCTGTATAAAGTTGTTCTTTTGGAATAGTTATAGGCAATTTAAAAGTAAAAGAGAGTATATCCTTACTATCTATTGATGAGGTTATAATATCATTTTTAGAGTATTCAACTTTTTCTAACCTCTCAATAACACCTTTCTCTTTTTTATATATTCTATTTTTATCAATGTTTATATAGATTATGCTCATTTTATCTCCACATATCCTGTAATTGGATAGATTGTTATAGTTTTATATCTTTTATCTTTTACATAAGTGATATTTATATCGACACTTTTATGCAATAGATTATTAAAATTTATTAAATCAACATCTCCACCATAAGGCCTTCCCAAATAGTCAAAACAGATAGTTTTATTTTCAGCATCTATCTGCACCCTATTTGAGAGTTTAAATTTAACTTTTGAAAAATTTTCATCCTCTTTCAACCAATCATTATCAAAAACTATACAAACAGAGCGATTCTCATCTTTATCATTCATATTAGCCAAAAAACCCAAAGCATTAGCCTTTTTTTCTAAAATTTTACCATATATAAATTCTGTGTTATTTATCAAGGTATTATCAGGAATAGAGTTTAAAGCCCCTATTGCCAAAATAGCAACTAAAATTATAACAAAAATTATCTCAATCAAAGTAAAAGCTATCTTTTGCATAGTTTATTTCCTTTAAGGTTTCTGAATAGTAACTTTTGAAAACCTCAATTTCTTTGCTCCATTTCGTGGAGAATCAGTAGTTTGAACAACTGTATATAAAACAACATTACCTTGTGATTTTGAAGTCTCAATCGGAACCGCTATATCACAATTTGGGCATTTATCCATATCATAACAATAGTATCTCAAAACTGAGATATTGGATTCAAATCTACCATCACTTGATTTAAAATAGATATGTTTTAAACAACCGCTTGTGCTATTTCTTTCATAACCCTCAATAGCCATTATCGCATTTTCAATACTGCTATGCATAAATAGTTCAGCCTGCTCTTTGAGATAGGTATCACTCATATGTTTTACTCCAACACTACTAACTTTTAAAACCACCATAAGCAAAAATGAAACCAATACAACTATTAAAAGAGCAGTTATAATTCCAAATCCTCGTTTCATTAGAAAACTACCTTCTGTTTTGTTATAGTGATATTTCTATCACTTCCTCTATATAGTGGCCTCTCAAATTGCACTTTAAGTTCTAAATGATAACTTACCGCTTTTACTCTAAAAGCGGTTACATCTCTCGCTAAAATTGAAACATTCCCCTCTGTTGTTTCTGTTTTATTTTGATGTGGGTCTGCACAAAAGGTTTCATTATTCCAAGGTCTGTAATTAAAAAATAGAAGCAAAGTATTATCATCTACATTAAGTCCATTTAAACAGGGAGCACTTTTATTGATATCCGCTCCTCTTGCAATACCCCAAGCAGAGGTTGTTAAATAATACTTAGCATATATTTTATTATTTTCTATATCAGAAGTCATAGTAAAGTTAGCATCTACTCCTGTCTGTTTTACTCTATTTATTAGAAATAATTTTTTATGTTGATATCCATGCCAACCAAAAGAGTTATTGTAGTCGCTGTCAAGAGTTCCTTTATCTAAATTTCCTGCAAAAATAATTCCCACACTCCTATTCAAATCCTCTCTGTTATCAAATATGGTATTGATAGTATCATTTGTATCTGTGATATTAAAATCTTTTGTAACTAATGTAAGAGTATCCCTATTACTTGCATCCATATCTATAAAACCGGTATATCCATAAGTGGGTCCTCTCATTCCAAAATGTTTTTTAGCATCATTTGCTTCACTCATCCATTCAAAAATTGAGTATTTTTCTTCATCAACATCTTCCAACTTTTTAAAATCCCCATCTGAGGGAGAGTAACCAATTGCTGTTAAAGGGGTTCGATAGTAGAGAATAGTTCCAACCTCATCTAAAAGAGTTTGAGAGATAATTGTAAATTTTGTGATTATATTCACTTGATAATATCTTTCATACAACATTTGAATAGCTTTAAAACTCCCTACTCCAATTAGAGATAAAATTACTATTACAAAAATAATCTCTATCATTGTAAAAGATAATTTTTTCATCACCACTGCTCACTTTCAATATAACCAACTTTTCCTATATTTGCACTCCAATATCTTGCATGAGAAATATTTTTATCATACTTTCTATCATAAAGGGTTATCTTTGTATATTTTATATTAGATTTTTGATTATCCTTTCTTTTTGTAAATTGCCAAATCAAACTTTGATTATCATAATCATAATGAGAAGAGTTCCACTCATCACCATACCCATCACTAATATAGAGAGTGTATCTTGTTATCCCATTTTTTGTAGCATTATCCTCAGTCCCATTAAAATCATCTACATCATCATAATCCGACTCATCATTTTCTCCGATATCCGGTCCAATATCTGAGGCAAGCATCTGGTGAGGACAGATTCTACTATATTTAAATCCACTATAAAATCCACCAACTCTAATGGCTTTTGAGGGGAAAAAAGTGTGATTACACTCTAAAACATTGCTTTTATTGATTAAAAGAATGTCGTAACTATTAACATCCTTTTCATCCCACTCTCTAAAACTTATATCCATCATTTTTGCCATCATAGCAAAAATACCATCCTCTTGAAGAGTAAATTTAAAACTCTCATTTGTTGTATAGATTATACGAGGTATAGTGGTAAATACAAGAGCAATAATAACAATTGTAAATATAAGTTCAATAAGTGAAAACCCCTCTTTTTTCATTTTTCCTCTCTCTTTATTAAAGCATCATTTTAACTAAAAAAAATGACTTCTAAATGAAGTTAGAAGTCAAACACAAATCCCGCAGTAACAACATTATCCTTTTTCTCCAAAAACCCTTTTGAGTATTCAACATCTATTCCAAACTGCTTATGAAATAGGAAAGTTACTCCAATAGTTCCTCTAAATACAGAACTTATATCACTTGGTTCATAATCACCTTTATCTATAAATTTGTAGATATCCCATCCACCTTCTACTCCAATGTAAGGTAAAATTACAACTTTATAAAGATGAATTGGCTTATCAAAAAACTCTGGCATCTGAATTCTACCGCTAATTGCTATCTCTAATTCATTCATATCTTTAGCTGTCCAATCTGTTTTAGTTCCGGCTAAAACCCCAAATCCCAATTTATAAATTCCATAATTGTTAAATTTTCTAATCTCTGCTCTTTTCTCTTCATCCCACTCTTTATGCTTTTTGCTTGCAAACCCATATCCATAATTAAGTGTTACCTCTTGTGAGTTGATATAGTAATCAACCTTTTCTTTCAATTTTCTCATCTCCAATTTTGGTGTAAAGTCTCTGTTGATAGTCTCTTTTAAATCGGGTTTTAACTCAACCTCTCCACTCTCCAACTGGTCTTCGAAACTCATTTGCCAAAAAGCTTTTCCTTCACACTTTTTAACAGTTTGTGGAGCATTCAAAGGAACACTATATCCATTTAGTTTAACTTTTACACTTTTTTGATTAGAGGTAAAAGTGATAGTCGGATAAAAACCTAAACTTTTATTTATAGTAAAAGATTGATTCTTTTTAATTGTGAAACTACCGCTAACCGGACATCTATCTGGAGCTTCAATTTTATATGAATACTCCCCTTCTGGTAAAACAATCGGAGTTGAAGGAGAAAACTCCTTATCAATTCCAGAGATATAGATTGAAGCATTTGGAACATTTACATTAAATGTTACCTCTCCCGATTTTAAGATATCTTTCATCTCTTTTTCAAGTTTATTCAATTTTTTTAATTGAATCTCATTTACATTAAGAATCGCTTTTACAAATGAGATTTTTGACAAAATTTTATTGGCCATTTTTTGCTTCTCTTTAAAATCGATAGGCATATTTTTACTATTAAAAGTTAATAAAAATTTTAAATCCTCCTGTGCAGATGCAATAACATCACTTTTATTCACAACAGCACAAATCTCACCATTTTTTCTAATATATTTAACATTTTTTAATGTCAAATCTGAGGTTTGAGTTGTTTCATTCTCTATATTTCTATTTAAAGATTGCACCACCCCACTTATAGTAACTTTCTCCTCTTTTTTAAATCTATTACTAACATTTACATAGATAGATTGACTTAAATTGTTTAAAGCTTCCTTTTTAGTAGCTCCACACCCTTCATAACCAAAGCCAACACTTATGATAATTGGTAAAACAAATAGTTTTTTCATTCCTATCCTTTTTTTGATACAATTATAGCAAAAAAGGGAGTTTTTTCTTATGGTATCTATATATGAAGCTCAACAAATTATGTTAGAAAGTGTGAAAAGTTTGGAAAGAGTTGAAGTTATTCCAATAGAGTTGGGAGAAGAGAGAGTATTGGCAATTGATATCAAAGCTCCTTTTGATATGCCAAAATTTGATAACTCTGCAATGGATGGATATGGAATTAAATTAAGAGATAGTGGAAAGATTGTTAGAGTCAAAAAAAGAGAATTAGCAGGAGATAAAAGTAGTTCAATTAACTATGGAGAAGCGATTAAAATTATGACTGGTGCCAAAGTTGATAGTTCAATAGAAGCGGTAGTTCCAATTGAGTTTATTGAGAAGATAGATGATAACTCTATAAAACTTCCATTGGATATAAAAAAAGAGGCAAATATAAGAAAAAAAGGGGAAGAGTTTAGAGAGGGAGATATTTTAATTAAAAAAGGGGAGGTTTTAGATGCCTCTAAAATTGCACTAATTGCTGGATTGGGAATTACACACATTGAGGTGTTTGAAAAAGTTAAAGTTTTAGTTATCTCTACGGGGAATGAAATAAAAAATCATTATGAAACTATCAACCCTTATCAGCACTTCAATTCAAGTGCTCTATTTTTTAAAATGGAAAAGTTGGCTGAGGTTACTCTTTTACCAATAGTTGGAGATAGAATTGAGGAGATAACAAATAGAATAAATGAGCATTATGACCTAATTATCACAACCGGAGGAGTTAGTAAAGGAGATGCCGATTTCACAACAGAGGCTTTTAGACAGAGTGGATATGAAATAAAATTTAGTTGGATTGCAATTAAACCTGGAAAACCCTTTGGATTTGCAGTTAAAAAGAACAAAGTTGCAACTCTTTTAACTGGTAACCCTTTGGCAGCCGTTTTTAATTATAATCTATTTGTTAAACCACTTATTCGTAAAATGGCGGGATGTAGTAGTTATTATATCGATTTTGTAGAGTTACCTACTTCAAACTCCCTAAAAAGAAAAGCAGGAAGAGATGAGGTTATACCCGCTACAATAGTTGATAGTAAAGTTGTTTTATCTTCAAAAAGAGGGAGTGGAATGATAAGTGTCCTTTCAGAAAGTGAGGGAATAACTATTTTAAACAGAAGCAAGTGGGAAGTTGTAAAAGGGGAGAAGATAAAGTTTATCGATTTTAGCAAATGGAGTAAGCAGTTTAAAGGATTTGTCAATGAGTAAAAAAAACTATTTAATACCGGAATGGGAAACTCAAAAATATGTGCAGTTAGTTTTACCTCACAAAGAAACAGATTGGAGCGATTATTTAGATGAGGCTCTTGAAACATTTAAAGAGATAGCCTATGCAATTGCAAAATATCAGAAGGTGTTAATCTGCTATCAAGAGAAAGAGAGTTTAAAGGGATTTAGTCACAAAAATTTTAAATTTAAACAAGTGAAAAATAATGATACTTGGGCAAGGGATTTTGGTGCTATCTCAATTAGAGAAAATGGCAAAATAAAACTTTTAGATTTTGTGTTTAATGGGTGGGGACTAAAATATCCAAGCAACTATGACAACAATATATCAAGAAAAATTTTTAAAAAGAAAAAATTAAAAAGTTTCAATTTTGTATTGGAGGGAGGAGCGATTGATACCAATGGAGAAGTTCTATTAACTCATAAAAAAACTATGTTAGAAAAAAATAGAAACTATCCATTAAAAAAGGAGGAGATAGAAAAATTCCTTAAAAAGGAGTTAAATGTAAAAAAGGTGATATGGCTAAATTATGGATTTTTAGAGGGAGATGATACCGATAGCCATATCGATACCTTAGCAAGGTTTGTAAATAAAGATACAATAGTTTATCTGAAATGTTATGATAAAGAGGATATCCACTATAATGAACTTCAACTAATGGAAAAAGAGTTATTGGAAACAGGATACAATCTTGTTCCTCTACCTTTGCCGGAACCTATCTATTTTGAAGGAGAAAGATTACCAGCAACCTATATAAACTTCTTAATTACAAATAGAGCAGTTTTAGTTCCAACTTATAATTGTAAATATGACAAAGAAGTTATTACAACTTTCAAAAAACTATTTAAGAAAAAAGAGATTGTGCCGATTAACTCTAATGTATTGATTAGACAACATGGGAGTGTTCATTGTTTAACAAAAGAATACTTTAAATAGAAGGAGAAATAATGAAAAAGCAAGTTTTATTATTGGGAAGTGCAGTAGCTCTATTTTTAACAGGATGTGGAACAACTATCAATATGTCTGATTATCCATCTAAAATTAGAACTAAATACTCAGTGCCAGATGTATGTAAAGGTGAATATGCAAAACTTAAAGAGATTCCAAAAGTAGCTATTGCTCCATTTGTAAATAACTCTTCATTTGGAAAAGCGGATACAACTACTACAAATGCACAAGCAAGTTATCAACAAGCATCAGCAACAAGAATAGGTGTTTCAAGTGGAGCCATTGGAGTAGTGGATGCAGAAGCAGGTTCATCTCAAATGCACAAAAATGTAACAAAAAGAAGTGTAGATCCAAAACTTGACAAAGCAATTACATCGGCTCTTGAAGGTGTTTTGGCAGAAATGGGAGGAGCAGATGTATATTCAAGAACCGATTTAGATAAAGTTATGCAGGAGCAAAATCTACAACAATCGGGATTAGTTGATGAAAACACAATAGTTCAAGTTGGAAAATTGGCAGGAGTGAAATATATCATCACAGGAAGTATAGATAGTGTTACTCAAAAATATGATGATTATGATAAAGCAGCACAAGCAGCAACAAATGCTAAAAATGAAAATCAACAACAAGATGTAACAGGAAAACTTTTAGATTCTGTTATCAATTTTGGTGCAAGTGCAATGAGTGGAATGAAAATCACTACAAGAGTTACATTTAAAGTAATTGATGTGGAAACAGGAAAAATTGTAGCATCAGTTCAAAAAGAGGAAACTAAAAATATAGGTAAAATACCAAATCCAGCTTATGACCAAGTAATTGGAGGAATTAAAGATGATATTATGGAAGCTCTTCAAGATGCAAAAGAGGAGTTATCTGATTTCTTTGGAGTTAAAGGATATATTTTACAAGTAAGAACAGATAAAAAGCATAAAGAGTATGTGGCTCAAATTAACCTTGGTAAAAAAGATAAAGTAAAACCGGGACAAACTTTTAATGTGTTTGATTTTGAAGAGGTTGAAGACCCTGTAACCGGAGAAGTGTCTTGTGATAAAATAACTATGAATGTAGAACTAAAAGTATCTGATAATCAAATTCAAGGAAAAACATCTTGGACTATTGCAGACGGAGAAGATGCTCCAAATATCAGACCAGGACAAGTTATTAAGAGAAAAGCTTTAAAAAATTCTCTATTTTAAGGAGTAACTTATGAATAATTTAAAACAGATTTCAGTGATTGCTTCTCTTCTTTTTATAGTTGGATGTGGGGGAGAAGCCCCGCAACCTAATATCCCCAATCAGCCATCTATCCAACAACAAAAAAATGATGCAAAAAGTTCTTGGAGAGAGTTGGATGGAAGTGGAGTAGAAAAGAAAAATTTTTTTTTTCCAAAAAGAGAAGCTAATCTAAAAAAAGAGAACAAAAGTAACAATATAAAAAGTAACTTGGAGGTTGCAGACAGAATTCCGGATTGGTTCTATTCACCTCCTAAAAGTGCTAACTATTTTTATGGAGCCGGGGAAGGTAGAGATGTAGAAGAGGCGAAGGTTAGTGCTTTAAACTTCATAGGAGGAGAGATAAACACAGCAGTATCAAGTAGTTTTTCAAAAAGTGAGGGTTATAGTAACTATAATGGCAATTCAAACTTTTATAGAAGTGTAAAAAGCAAAACGAGAAGTGAAGTAAAAAAGATAAATTTCACAAATATAGAGTTTGTAAAAACAGTTAAAGTTGGAAACAAAATCTACCTTCTTGTAAGAATAGATAAGCAAAAACTTTTTAACTCTTTAAAAACAAAATTTGAGATGTTAGACAACGAAATTGATACCAAAATCTCTTCCGCTTCACACTATTCACTTTTAGAGCAACTAATCACTATCAATAAAGTTCAACCCAAAATAGAGGAAGCTATCTCGTTAGCAACTATCTTATCAACATTAAATCCAAACTTCCCAATTCAAACCTATATTTCAAAATATAACTCCTATTTAGCAAAAAGGGAACAACTACTCCATAAAGTAACCTTTGCAGTAGAGGGTAATGACCTCTTTTCTCAAAAATTGATAGAGTTATTAAATGAGAAAGGTTATAAAATTGGAAGCAATTCAGATATTAAAATGAAACTCAATAAACAGTTAAGATTTTCTAAAACATATGGAATGGAGATTGTGAGAGGAACTATCCATATCAAAGTAGTTGCAAAAGGGGAGACTCTACACTCAAACTCAATAGAGGTAAAAGGTATTTCCAATACAAAAGAGCAAGCAGTTGCAAAAGCTTCTTTAAACTTTAAACAAAAATTGGAAAAAATGGGAATTAACAAACTACTTGGATTTCAATAGAGAAACAATAGAAAAACTTCTTCCTATTCCACTCCTCTTTTGAGAGGAACAAAGTTTGCCGTTTCTAACTCTCTTTTGATAATTCTATTATCTATCTTTTTAAATTGAGTTATAACCTCTCTATCCCCATTTTTAATTGGAGCAACTACAACTCCTCTATCACTTAACTGCTCCAATATCGAATTTGGAAGATAATCAATAGTGGCAGAAAAGAGAATCCTATCAAAAGGAGCAAAATTTTCCCACCCATTGGCTCCATCGCCATATTTCAGATTGATATTATAAAGTTTTAACTTTTTAAACCTTTTTCCACTTTTCTCAACTAAACTTTTAATTCTCTCTATTGCAAAAACTCTTCTAACTAATTTAGACAAAATGGCACTTTGATATCCACTCCCTGCTCCAATCTCTAAAACACTATCAACCTTTTTATCTATCTCCAAATAGGTGGTCATCTTTGCCACAGTTAAAGGAGAAGAAATTGTAGAATCATTTGTTAATGGAAGGGAATCTATTTTATAAGCATCAAACAACAATCCCTCTGGCACAAACTCTCTTCTATCTATCTCTATAAAAGCTTTCTTTATCCTCTCATCAAGAGGAAAAATTTTATTCAACTCCTCCACCATTTTTATATTTGCTATCATAAAAAAACTCCTATTTTAAAACATTGTTATATTTTTTATAAATTGAACCTCATCTTTAATGATTATTGCATCAATTTGATAAGGAGATTCTATTTTAAACTTTTGTAAATAAAATCTCATTGTTTTAACTATTTTATTAAGTTTAGAGTGATTTATATTATAAATTGGCTCAAACGATGTGCCACTCTTCACCTCCACAAAATGATAAACCCCCTCTCTTTCTGCAATAATATCTATCTCTCCAAATTTAGAGTAAAAATTCCTCTCTACAATAGAGTAACCTTTATTTTTCAAAAACTCTACCGCTCTATCTTCCCCTCTTTTTCCCTTTTCTCTACTATTCAGCAAAACAACACTCCTTTTTGATAACAAATCCTCTATAATTACCTGCTAAATCTTTATAAAAATAGTAGTTTTGAAGATTGAAACTCTCAAAGAACTTCTCCATTAACTCCTTTTGATTATATCCCATTTCGCATATTATCATCTTAACATCTCTTCTAATCCCCTCTTTTACTATCTCTTTTAAAAGGGCTGTGCCACTATCTTTCGCAAAAATAGCCTCCTTTGGTTCAAATTTTAAATTATCATTTTTCCACTCCTCTTCAACATAGGGAGGATTGGAGATTATAACATCTATCTTTTGGACAACATTATCAAGAAGATTTGTTAGATATAAATCAACCTCAACATTATGAAGTTTCAAATTTTTTTTAGTAACCTCTAAGGCTATTGGATTGATATCGGTTGCAATAAACTGATAAGAGGGAAAAAGTTTTTTAAGCATAATAGAGATAACTCCACTCCCCACTCCTATCTCAGCTATTAAAGGTTTATTTACCCCTTTTAACTCTTTTTTTGCAATATCAATCAAAGGCTCCGTAT
Organism: uncultured Nautiliales bacterium; assembly: GCA_964495415.1. Lineage (GTDB taxonomy): Bacteria > Campylobacterota > Campylobacteria > Campylobacterales > JAADDX01 > CAZBVR01. The sequence continues at coordinate 550 of CAZBVR010000006.1, read as the reverse complement.
CATCTCTTGGAATTAAAACCCCCTCCTCTATATAAAACTTTTCTCCATAAAAAAATACCTCATTAAAAATATACTCTAATGGATACCCCTCTTTATAAAGTTCTATAACTTTTTCAAATCGCTTCTCATCAACCTCAAAATCTGGATTAAGATGAACAAAAACTTTATCAAATCCAAAAAGTTTTTCTAAAATATACTCTATATCAAGCCGTTTTCCATATTTAAAACAATTTTTAAGTTTCATTTATCTACAATAAAGAGGGCTCACCCCTCTTTTCCGAAAACTCTCTCAAAAATTTTATCTACATTTCTTGTATAGTAGTCATAATTGAAAAGTTCTCTAATCTCTTCTTCACTTAGATATTTTCTTAAATCTTCATCATTTAATAGATATTGAAGATATAAACTTTCCCCTTTTTCATTTGTAGTTGGTTTTCCTTTTTGAATCTCTTCCCATACTTTCATTGCATTTCTTTGAACAAGTTTATAGGCATCTTCTCTACTTACACCTTTTTTAGGAAGTTCTAATAAAATTCTTTGAGAAAATACA
>CAZBVR010000005.1:0-4612 GCA_964495415.1 uncultured Nautiliales bacterium | reverse complement strand
TCCCATATTATAATCGATTATTGCTATCATTTTTCACACTTCTCCTCAATAATATCTGCTTGTGATACTGACTTGATATAGTAGGCAAGGCCTAAAATAAGCACCGTTACTGCTCCTATTAGATAAGTTGCATATATAAGTTGATTAGGAGCTGACAAAGCAAACTTAAATACTAACATCAAACTCTCTATCGCTAAGGCAATAATAATACTTCCCAAAAACTTAACCATTGTTTTATGTATCTGACTTGGAGGTTCCTGTTCATGACTATGCAAAACTTCCTGTTCAAAAATAGTTTTTACTAAATCAAAAATAGCTAAACTAAGTGTAAGTAAAATCGTAGAGTGAAACATCTTTTTAGCATTATCTCCAAAAACAGATTCTATATGAAAGAAACTATTTATTCCATTAAAAAATAGAACAATTGCTATACTAAGCAAAGCAAAAGAAAACATAGCATATACAACTTTTGAAAAATTTAAAAACAGATATTGAAACTTATTCGCTTTTTTTATAGCTTTTAAAATATGCTCTAATGAGAGATCAACTACAACTATAAAAAGTAACTCTTTTTTTTCATTATATACTGGTAAAGCAGCACTCACTACTAATTCCCCTGTTAAGTTAGAAGGATAAGGGTCTGTTAAGACACACTTTCTCTCCTTTACAGCTCTATAAAAAAATCCTCTATGACTTCTATTCTCTCCTTTTCCTATTCTATAAAGTTGATGTTTAGAGATATTATCAAGAAGTTGAGTTCCACTTTTATCTAAAATATAACCCGCATCAATCTCCGGAACTTCATCTATAATTTTTTCCAATTTTTCATGAATAATTTCTAATGTTATTCCCTCTAATTGATTAGGAATATATCTCTGCAATAGATAACATAGATATGTCCTTGCTGGTTTTCTTATCTCATTAAATCTACTTAAAATATCAATCATTATTAAACTCCTCTTTTTATCTAAATAACTAAATAGATAATTCTCTTTTATTTAAAATAACAGAATTATAACAAAAAAGAGAAGTTTGGAGAAGAGAGAAGAGAGAAAAACTCTCAAATCAATACTCAGTATAGATAGTTTTTGTCCAAGTTACATAACATTTTTTATCTTTATCATCACTTTCAAGAGTGATATTAAATGTTCCATTACAAGCACTTCTATCATCCTCAGATTTGATTTTACAATTTGCATCTGCATCATCTGGAGTAGTATCAATAATAAAAGTTCCTTTTAAAGGGGTATCTTTTAAACTATACCCAAGTGTATCCTCTAAAATAGCAGTTACTTTACACTCTTTATTACTATCTGTTGTGCAACTCAATACAGAGTTATCTGAAACAATTATTCCTTCACCTCTCAAAATAGTTTTAGCAGCAACTCCAACCCTTTCATCAGTTACAGAGTTGGCATATAATGTTACTGTCTTACCTACTAAATATGGGTCATATCTCAATGTAGCATATGCCACACCGTCTGAGTTAATAGCATAAGTTCCATCTGAAGAATCCACATCCATTAAAGCGATAGTTTGATAACATTTATCAAATCTTTTGTCATCTCCTATAACAAAATTTAGTTTATCTGTTTTATCAAAAGTATAAGGCTCATTTAGAGTGAAAGTATAATCATCACCATCTTTTTCTATATTGGTAATTATCCATCCTCCTAAGTATGGTCCCTCTGTTCTATCCTCAGTTGGTAAAACAATTAAAGTATCTCTCTTTACAATCTCTTTATTAGGTTTAATATCCTTAGCCTCAAATTTTGTTTTATCATTATCCACCTTAATTGTCCCATTTTGTTCAGCATAAACTTTTTTATTATTTACTGCTCCAAAATAGATTCTACTTCCCTCTTGTGCTGGATTTGAGTATTTATCAACCGCATGTATTGCATATTTTTCAAGATATAACCCCGTAGCAGTATCATATTTTGTTGAAAGATAATTTACAGAAATTGAGTGAATAGGTCCAGATGCTACAACCACTTTCAATTTAGCTGTAATAGTAACATTTTTTTCTCCATCAAAAATTGAAGCATTTACATCCACAAAATCGATACCTGAATGGATACCTGTCCATATATTATAAGATTTCATAGCAGTCTCTTTATAACTTGTAGTAAAGTTATTCTCCTCTTCATTAAAAGCAATAAGATGATTTTCTATTGAAACATTAACTTCATGCACATCCTTGTCAGCAATAACTTTACTTGGATTAAACTCTTGAACTATCTGAAATCCTATATTCCCTTTTGTATCAATTGTATAAGAGTTGTTTGGTTGAATTAACTCTATTTTATATAAGACTGATTTTGAAGATGGTTTAAAAGTAACCGGAATAGAAACTTTTTTATCCAATTTATCAATATAGAAATTGATATATTCCGTTTTTCCTGCTAAATAACTAATATCTTTTGGAGCTGTATAGGTTGTAACCCCTTTTCCTTTTGAATTTGTTTCAATTTTATATTCACTTAATTCCCCAAATGTTTGATTATTCTCATCTAAAAGGAAGTTAGCAGTTACAACCTCACTCAAAGGTCTATTATCAGAATCCAATGTATAAAGAGTAATATCTACTGGTTGAGATGGTTGAGTAATTGTTATAGCAGATGGAATTGCTATCAACTTATCAACTACTGGTTCTGGGATTGTTTTTTGAAAGCTAACTGACACACTTTTATTGTTATCTTTTGCAAAAAATGGTATCTCTTTACTTCCTCCTAAATCTTCTATATTTTGAGGAGCTGAATAGGTTACAACAGCTTTTCCATTTTCATCTGTAATTACCTCATTAGTATTTAAGAAACCAAAAATTTTATCATTCTCATCTATTAAAATTGGATTCATCTTCACTTTTACAGATAATGGAGAGTTATTTTCATCCAAAGTATAGATGTTAATTGTTTGCTCTTGTAATCCAGAAGTGATATATAGAGAGTTTGGAGATAAAATAAGTTTTGCAACCTTAGCCTCTTCAATTTCAGTTTTATGAAAATTAAAAGTTACATTTTTTGATAATTGGGCTGAATCCACTGAAAAATTAACATCTTGCGAACCATTTAAATCATCTATATCCTCTGGAGCAGTATAGATAACTTTTGCAATACCTTGATTATTTGTAGTAACACTATAACTATTCAATTTACCAAACACTTTGTTATCATCTGTAATTAGTTGAGGAATTTTAACAGTTGCTGATACTGGTCTATTACTTTCATCAACTGTATATATTGTTATCTCTTCTGTTTGCTCTGGCTGAGTTACCGATATGTTCGATGGAAAAATAAGCAGTTTTTTAACTACCCCACTGCTATTTGTAGTCTCAACCGTTCCCTCAGTTGAACCTACCTTCAAATTCAAAACTGAAACAACTGAAATTGTTCCTGTTTTTGCTTTTACATCAACATCTACATATTTTGCTACCTCATCAGCCTGAAATTTCAATTGATTGATAGAGGTGCAACCTGCATCAAAATTGATATGCAATTTACCCGGAGTATTATTATTCAAAACTGGTGGAGTTACTGTATAACTATCAATTTTACACTCCTCACTTGAAGGAACTATATTACTAAATATAGCATCTATAAAGTAACTATTATTTTCTCTAAAAATAATATCAGCATCAATAGAAAGAATGTTTCCCTCTACCTCATTTTTAACAACATTCTGCACAGTTACCGATGGTTGAAAACCTTGAGAATTATCCTCTGTAGTAGTTGTGCTTGAACCACCTCCACATCCGGTCAAGAAAATAAATAGAAAAAATCCAAACAGATACCGCATCTTATCACCTTTCGAAAATAAATTTTAAATGAATTATAACACATAAATAGATAAAATTATGTTATAATTCTCAAAATTGTTAAAATTTAGTTAAAAAAGGACATGGAATGAAAAAGATTCTATTTTTTTTATTGATAGTAACATCTCTATTTGGAGGAGAAGTTAAAGAGAGTTGGTTTATTGGTGGAAGTTTTGGAGAATTGACAATAGTTGATAATGATAACACTCAAAATTATGCCGAGGGGAAAGTTGGTTTTTACTTTTATGATGAAAATATCTATTCAATATCTAACAGAATCTATTTGAGTGGTTCAAAAGTTTTCTCAGACAATACCTCTTTCTATACTGGAAAACTATCTCTTGACTGGTTATATAATGATTTACCAATATCATTTATTAGACCTTTTATTGGAATTAGTGGAGGATATACTTATTATGCCTACGGAAAAAATAACTATTCAACATCTATTTATGGAATGCAAGCTGGACTGTTACTTTATTTAGGACAACATATTGAGTTAGAGTTGGGAGGAAGTAGCGATAAGGCAACAGATAATACAGAGATTTGGACGAAAGCATTTAAAAAACTATTTGCTGGAATAAATATCAGTTTTTAAGATAATCTATAAACTTCTCCACCTCTTTTTGGAGATGTTTTAAATCCTTTGAGTTATCAATAACATAAGTAGCCTTCTTTCGTTTTTCATCTATATTCATCTGTAAATTTACCAACTTTTTAGCCTCCTCTATCGATATTCCGTTTCGTTTGGCTACTCTTTTTATCTCTATATCTATTGGAGTATAAACTACAACA
>CAZBVR010000004.1:0-2527 GCA_964495415.1 uncultured Nautiliales bacterium | reverse complement strand
ACATGGAGGTTGTAAAAAAATGAATAATTCAAAAAATGTGTCAAATTATATGTTTGGTAGTGGTGCAATAGATAATCTAAAAGATATTTTAGATAAAAAAATAGATAATGGTTATATTGTTTATTATATAGATGAGTATTTTAAAGATAGTGATTTAATAAATAAATTACCTATAGATATAGATGATGAACTCTTTTTTATTCAAACAAAAGATGAACCAAAAACCGATAGAATAGACGAACTAAAAGAAAAATTGGTAACTCTAAATAAAACTACTCCAAAGGCAATAGTTGCTATTGGTGGAGGTGCAACACTTGATTCAGGAAAGGCTATTGCTAATTTGCTTACAAATGAGGGTAAGGCAGAGGATTATCAGGGTTGGGATTTAGTTAAGAATCCTGCTATCTATAAGATAGGTATTCCTACTATTAGTGGAACTGGTGCAGAGGCGAGTAGAACTTGTGTTATGACAAACTCTAAAAGTGGATTAAAACTTGGCATGAATAGTGATTTTACTATCTATGACCAACTTATTCTTGACCCAAATTTAACTAAAACTGTACCAAGAGAGCAGTATTTTTATACAGGGATGGATACTTATATTCACTGTATAGAGTCTCTAAATGGAAATTATCGTAATGCAATAGGAGATGCTTTTGCTCATCAAGCAATTGAACTTTGTAGAGAGGTATTTTTAAGTGATGATATGATGAGTGATGAAAATCGCCAAAAACTTATGGTAGCTTCTTATCTTGGTGGTTGTGCCATTGCTAATAGTTTTGTTGGAGTTATCCATCCATTTTCAGCAGGGCTTAGTGTAGTGTTAGAGACTCATCACTGTATAGGTAACTGTATAACAATGAATGCTATGGAGGAGTTTTATCCAAAAGAGTATCAAGAGTTTTTTGAAATGGCAGAAAAACAGCAAATAGAGATACCAAAAAGTATAGCGACTGATTTTGATGATAAAACTTATCTAAAACTCTATAATGCAACAGTTATTCATGAAAAGCCACTTAGTAATGCTTTAGGAGATAACTTTAAAGAGATATTAACACTTGAAAAAGTAACTGAAATATTTAAAAAAATGTAGAGTTGAAAATTGAGAATGGAGAATTAAAATGGCAAAATATCATAAATATGTATTTAATTTAGAAAATAGAACATTTATAGGTGATTTTGAAACTATGTATCAAAATGAATTAAGAAGGAAAAAATAAGTTGAATTTTAGAATCCCATTCAGTGGCAGAGCCCACTTATATACTCAAGATGAAAAAGAGGTAATATTAGAGGCTATTGATAGTGCTGTACCTTTAACACAAGGAAAATATCAACTTGCTTTTGAAAAAAAGTTTTCGGAATATATTGATAGTGAGTACTCTTATGCTATAAATAATGCAACAGCAGGGCTTGAACTAACAGCTCAAATGTGTCAATTTCAAGAGGGTGATGAGTTTGTCTGTCCTTCCCATACTTTTACGGCTTCAGCATATCCATTTATCAAAAAAGGAGCAATCCCTGTTTGGGCAGATATAGAGATAGGTACTAGAGTTGTAAGTTTAAGAACAATCAAAGAGGTTGTAACTGCTAAAACAAAAGCTGTAGTTGTGGTTCATCTGTATGGTTTTATTATTCCTGATATTAAAGAGATAGCCTCTTTTTGTAAAGATAACAATATTTTACTTATTGAAGATGTGGCACAAGCAATGGGAACAGAGATTAATGGACAAAAGGCTGGAACTTTTGGAGATTTTGGGGTATTTTCTTTTCATTCTCATAAAAATATGACAACACTTGGAGAGGGTGGAATGTTGGTTGTAAAAGATAAATAATATGCTGATATTATTCCTATGCTTCGCCATAATGGTCATTGTAGTTGGGAGATGGAGAGAGAAAACTATTGGACTCCTGCTATGGGTAATGTTGATTTGCCTAAACTAGATGGAGAGTATCTTATGCCAAATAACTACTGTCTGGGTGAAGTAGAGTGTGCATTAGGAGTAAAACTTCTTGATAGATTAGATGAGATAAATAATCAAAAAAGGCAAAGAGCTATTAGGTTTATAGAGGAGTTAGAGCAATATACTCTTTTAGAGTTTCATAAAGAGAACTCAATCAGGCACAATTATCATCTTTTAGTTGCCTATGTTAAAGATGGGAAAAGAGATACCTTTATGAAGAAAATGAGTGAAGAGAAAGGTATTCAATGTGTTGTTCAATATTATCCATTGAACAGATATGATTTATATAAAAAATTAGGTTTTGGTGAAGCGAATTGTCCAAATGCAGATAATTTTTTTGATAATATGGTATCTTTTCCTTTTCACCATATGATGAGCAATGAGGATTTTGAATATATGCTTGAGGCGACAAAAGAAGTTTTGTCTTTAATTGAAAATTGATAATGAAAAGAAAGAAAAATAATTCTCAATTCTCAATTCTCAATTCTCAATTACTATTGGTTATCCCAGCAATTAAAAAAAATGCAGTAATTCCAGACCAATTGGTAAAAAAATTAAATGGAAT
>CAZBVR010000003.1:0-13595 GCA_964495415.1 uncultured Nautiliales bacterium | reverse complement strand
AAAAATTTTTCTTTTGACTCCAATTCTCTTAAACCTCTCGTTTATAATAAGGAAAATTTGTTAAATCCTTGTTTTATAGTCTTTTAAAGGTATTGCAGATTTAAAAAATAAAATTGTTTAGGGAAGAGATGGAGTTATTTTAATTCTTGGGGAACACAAGCCACTTTTTTACCTTCAACTTAAATTATGAAGTTCCTTTAAAATTATCTCAATATCACCTCTTTTTTTTATAAAAGAGTTTTTTAATTCTCTATTTAGAAACTCTTTTAGATTAAATCTGTCGGCAATATAGTAGTTTTCCACCAATTCAAATAGGGCTTTTTGATTAAAAATATAGGGTCCTGTAATAAGTTTCTTTTTAAAATAGGCTATCTCTAATGGATTGTGTCCTCCTACATTATCAACAAAACTCCCGCCCAAAATAACTAAATCGGCAATTGAATAAAAGTTTATTAACTCTCCTATTTTATCAACCATTATTATATCAGATTTTAACTGCTCACCTACTTTTGAGTATTTTAGATTATGCTTTTTTGCAAAATTGCTCAGCAATCTATCAACCTCTTCAAATCTTTCTGGATGTCGTGGAACAATCACAAGTTGATAATCGCTTCCCAACCAACTATTTAAAATAATCTCCTCTTCACCCTTATGAGTGCTTCCAGCCACAAGAACCTTTTTATCTCCCTTTTTGTAACTTTTTGTAACTTTATATTGCACGGCACTTTTTATATTACCTGCCACAACTACCCTTTTTGCTCCAAGTGCCTCCAATCTCTCTTTATCCTTTTCACTCTGAGCAAAAACTATATCTACAAAACTGAAAAGATATCTATAAAAAAATTTAAACTTTATATATTTAGGATAACTTTTATCAGAAATACGAGCATTTATTAAAATAGTTTTTTTACATCTTCTTTTTGAAATATAAAATAGCATCAGCCACAATTCAGCTTCCATTACTATTAAATTGTTACAAGGTTTTAACCAAAAGGGTAAAAATATCTCAAATGGAAGATATTTAACATCTGCATTTTTATATTTTTTTGCTTCATTAAATCCCGTTTCAGTGATTACCGATAGATTTACTTTTTCAAATTTTTCAATTAAAGGTTTTAAACTTTTAGTTTCTCCCAAACTACAACTATGAAAATGATTTAAACCACTTTCTTTAAATGAAGGATTATTGATTAAGAAAAATCGTGCTGGTATCGATTTTTTATACTTTTTTTTAAAAGAGAGAATCAAAAGAATAGGCAATGAAAAAAGATAAAGAAAGGTGGCGAAAATATAATAAATTATCGCCATCAATTTTACTCAGTTTCCTCAGTTTCTATATATAAAACCCTTCCACAATGAGGACAAGTAACAATCTCATCTGCTTTAATTACATCTGCATATGTTTTGTCGCCTATTTTCATATAACAACCCATACAAGCTTGTTTCCTAACTGGACTTACAGCAGAGTTACCTGCCCATTTTTTAATTTTCTCATAAAATTTATAGATTTTTTCATCCATTTCATCTATAAGTTTTTTTCTATTTTCATAGATTTTCTTTTTCTGTTCCTCTAATGTGTTAAGTTTTGATTTAATCTCTTTTTGGATTGATACAATCTCTTTTTCAAGTTGTTTTATCTCTTTTTTTATCTTTTCCTGCTCCTCTTTTTTTATCTCTATAAGTTTTTCAAACTTTTCAATCTCTTCATTTGCAGACTTAATCTGCTCTTTTGCTAACTCCTCTTCTAATTCAAGGGCCTTTTTCTCTTTTTGAGTTTTAATTTTTGCAAACTTCTCATCTATTTTTGCAAGTTTCTCTTTAAATTCAGAGATTAAAAGGTCATTTTTACTCTTTTTTAAAACAAGAGTTTTTATCTCCTCTTCCAATTTGTTCAATTTATTAGTTAAAATTTTAATTTTATTTTCCAAACTGGTCATAGGTTTTTTAATTTGCTCTTCAAGTGGAACTAACTCCTCCAATTTTTTGTCATATTGATTAAGTTGTATTAGTTGTTTTAGATATTTGTTCATTTTTTTACAGCCTTTTAAATGGGTTTTTAGAGTTTGATATTATAGCAAACTTTTTAAATTCATTCAAATTATTATATAAACATTCGCTAAAAAACTTTTCACTTTCATAATGAGTTATATCTATAAGTGAAATTCCTCTAACTTTTGCCTCCATTGCATCGTGATACTTTATATCTCCCGTTAAAAAGAGTTCTGTATCAACTTTTTCAATTAAACTCATACCGCTTCCGGTAACAAGAGAGAAACTTTTAATAAAGGAGCTATTTTTTACAACATTCAACTCTCCATCTATCTTTAAACTTTTTTTAATATGCTCTACACACTCCTCAAATGGAAGATTTATCTCTCCTTTTAAGATAAAATCTCCATTCTCTTCAAACTTATCCACAATTAAACTCATAACATATCTATTAAGATGAGATTTATCAAAATTTGTATGCATAGAGATTAAAGAGATATCTCTTTTTATAAGCTCTATTGCTATTTTTTGAGAGTAACTTATTGGAACTAAATTTTTTAATGGCTTAAAAATCAAGGGGTGATGAGTTATAATTAAACTGCCATCTTCGACCTCCCCTAACAACTCCAAATCTAAATCCAAAGAGATATAGATTTTTTCAATCTCTCTACTCATATCACCAACTAACAAACCGCTATTATCCCAAGCCTCCTGTGTTTCAAAAGGGGATAACTGATTTAAATAGTTATATATCTTCTCTATTTTCATTAAATTCTCCTAAAAGTTTAACTTTCTACTGAATTATAACAAACAAATAAAGATTTGATATAATTATAGAAGAAGAAAGTTAGAAAGGAGAGTATATCTATTTTTAGATATAAAAAAGAAAAATGGAACTGGAAAAAATATATAAAATAGTATCTGAAAGAGATAAAAAAATATCTTCGCTTTATAATGAGTTGGGAGAGTATAAAATCCTTTTTGAAAAAATTTTAAAAGAGATAGGTTTGCCTATCAATAGCGAAACAATGTTTGCCTTAACTCAAAGATTTGTAAATTTAAGAGAGGATTCAATTATAAATCTATTGAGACGAGAGTGTTTTACAACTACACAAATTCAAAAAAAACAGATAGTCATCTACCAATATGTAAGAGAGTTTTGGTTACAGCAACATATAGAGTTGATTAAGGAGTTAAAACCCTTTCTTTCGTCATTTTATTTTGAACTTTTTATAGGAATTCATAACATTGGAATCTCTTTTAGTGATTGGCAAATAGATTGGACATCTCACATAATTTTCGACATAAATCAATCTTTGTTAGAGCAATTCAATGGAGATGAAGCCAAAGTTTTAGAGATGTTAAGAAGTAAAAAACTTTTTGATGAAGGACACGAGGGAGAGGCAGATAGATGCTATACGGTTTTAGTTAAAGAGAATGGAAAATATAAAGTTAAATGTTATAGCCAATTTTTTGATTCACATATCTATACAATTAGCAGTCAAATAAAAAGTTTAATAAATAGATTAAAAAAACACGATGATGAATATAAAGAGGAGTGGATAGAGTATCTCCAAAAAATGGATGAAGCCTTAATCTCAACAGAGAGAGACAAACTTGTTGAAAAATGGAGTAAAGTAGATATTGCTTGGATGAATATAAAATCTCCTATTCAAGTGGGACACCCATTAGAGTATTATGAAGACAGATTTAGAAAAGCGGTTGCTTTGGAACTTGATATAAGAGTTCAAAACCCTAATCTAAAAAGTGAGGTTAAAGAAAATATAGTCAAAATGTATAAAAAATACAATTCAGATATAAAAACTCTTCAATTCGCACTTAAAAAGATAGAGGATACCCAACTATATCTTTCAAGACCAGCCACATTTTATGGAGCGGAATTTAATGGATTATTTTCAGCTCAGGTAGTTCCAAATGATGAGGTTGCTTCTTCACTAAAAGGTAAAAAAATTTTTGCATTTGCTGATAAAATTTTAGAGGATAGCAAATCAAAACCCAAAATGAGAATTCATTATGAGGTGTTTGGCGAAAAATTTATGGAGAAGCAGTATCAATTGCTTGAAAATAGAGAGTTGTGGTATAAACTTTATGATATAACAACAATAGGCCACGAATTTGGACATATTCTATGGTTGGATAGCGATACAGAATCAAAAATGAATCAAAGCGGAGCATTCAAAAATGTAGAAGAGTTTAAAGCCACCACAGGAGGATTGCTATCATTTTTTGAAAATGAGAGTGAAGAGTTAAAAGAGATAGTTATCAATGACACTATCAAAAGAGCGGTAACTCTAATCGCTTGGAAAGAGGTGGGAGAAGTGCTACCATACTATATTGAGGGATTGATTCATCTGACTGCTCTATTTGAAACAAAAATTTTGATTTTCGAAGAAAATCGCTTAAAAATAGATTATAATTTGGAAAAATATGAAAAGATAAAAGTATGGTATAAAAATGTTTATCTTGACTTAGTAAAAAACTTTTATATACCAAAAAGAGACCCAATCTATTTTTTAGAGGAATTTGTTTTAAAAGATGGAAATTTTTATATGCCTCAACACAGAAAAGTGTATCAATTTGTAGATTACTATTATGAACTTTATAAGAGAATAGGACAGATTAAATATGAGCAATAATGATAATAACCAAAAATTAAAAAAACTAATTCAGATAAGTCAAAAGTTGGAAATATGTGCAAATCTTGAAACGGGAATTCAGTTATTAACTGAGCAGTTAAAAAAGGTTATAGATGTTGATAGAGTTTCTATTTTTATCTATTCTCCAACAACTAATATGGTGTGGAGCTATTTGGCGGACGGGGTAGAAAAACTTATTCTTCCTGCTGATAAAGGTATTCTCGGATATGCAATTAAAAATAAAAGCATCAAAAAGGTAAATGATACCTCAAAAGAGCCAATTTTTTTCAAAGATGTAGATAATTCAACCGGATATCAAACTAAAAATCTTTTGGCAGTGCCACTCTTTAATAAAGATAATGAGGTTCTTGGAGTAATAGAGTTTTTAAATAAAAGAGATGGAAAATTTAATCAAAAGGATTTAAATATCGCATATCTTTTTTCAACCTATCTATCAAAACCATTAGAAAAACTTCTTCATAAGAAAAGTTAAAAAGTTTCTATAATTTTTAAAAACTCCTCCCTTTTTAGCCATTTTTGATTATTTGCAGAGTTATATTCAAATCCTATTGGCAAAAGTTTCCCCTTTTCATTCAAGTTATTGATTCTGTAATCATTGCAATGAGTAAATTGAATTGTTGGTAAAATCACAAAGTGGTCCTTAAACTCTACCACTCTATCATCAGAGGTTATCATAATTTCGTGAAGTTTTTCTCCTGCTCTAATTCCTACCTCTTCCAATTCACACTCTGGACATAGAGCCTTTGCTAAATCTACAATTTTCATAGAGGGAATTTTTGGAACAAATATCTCCCCTCCCTTCATTCTTTCAAAATTTTTTAATACAAACTTTACACCCTCTTCCAAAGTTATAAAAAATCTTGTCATTCTAAAATCGGTAATTGGTAATTTTTTTGCTCCCTCTTTAAGGAGTTTCAGAAAAAATGGTAAAACACTTCCTCTTGAACCTATCACATTTCCATATCTCACAACACTAAATCTAATATCTTGATTACCAACTAAATTGTTTCCTGCAACAAAAAGTTTATCACTTGCTAATTTTGTGGCTCCATATAGATTGATAGGAGCAGAAGCTTTATCTGTGGATAGAGCTATTACTCTTTTTACTCCATTTTCAATAGCACAATCTATTACATTACTTGCACCATTGATATTTGTTTTAATACACTCCATTGGATTATATTCCGCAATTGGAACATGTTTAAGAGCGGCCGCATGAATAACAAAATCTACATTTTGCATCGCTTTATTTAACCGCTCTTTATCTCTGACATCTCCAATAAAATATCTCATTGATTTATGATTAAATTGTTGAGCCATCTCATATTGTTTGAGTTCGTCTCTGCTGTAAATAATAATTTTATTTGGTGAGTAGTTTTTTAGAAGAATCTCTGTATATTTTTTGCCAAAACTTCCAGTTCCTCCTGTAATTAAAATGTTTTTATTATTAAACATTTAAAAAATCCTTTTATAGAAATTTTAACAAAAAATAGAAAAGAAAGGGATTATCTCCTTCCTGTTCTACTTCTATTATTTCTACTTCTACTTCTGCCTCTACCTCTTCCTCTTGATGAAGAACTTCTCTCATTTTGTGCTCTTTTCTCTATTTTGGCAATCTCTTTTTTAGATTTACCAATTTTTTCATTTCCTGCAATTTTGAGTTCATCAGCAAGTAGAGTTGCAAGTTTATAAGCAATTGTTGAAAGGTCATACTCCTCTTTTAACTTTTCAATAAGTTCTATTGAGTATTCAGAGATATCTGTTTCCTCTATTTTAGAGATAAGTTGTTCTCCCTTTTTATCCTTAACTTCTGAGATAGTTGGTATCTCTTTTGCAATCAATTTGCTACCAACAGCTTTTTGAATTTTTAACAAACTTCTAAACTCAGCCGGTGTTACAATAGAGATAGCAATTCCCTCTTTTCCAGCTCTTCCTGTTCTTCCGATTCTATGCACATAACTTTCACTATCAAAAGGGATATGGTAATTAAATACATGAGTTACATCACTTACATCAAGTCCTCTCGCGGCTACATCAGTAGCTACCAATATCTCTAAATCTTTTTTGAAAGCTCTAATAGTTTCTTCTCTCTGTTTTTGCTCCATATCTCCATGCAAACCTTTTGCTGCATATCCTTGAGATACTAACATTGTAGTTACTCTATCAACTTCACTTTTCATTCTACAAAAAACTATCGCTTTTGAAGGGTCTTTATAATCTAATAATCTAATTAAAGCTTCATCTCTTTCAAACTCCTCCACAACATAGTAACTTTGTGAAATTTTTGAGTTTGTAACTTCACTTTTTGTTATAGTAATAAATTTTGGATTATTTAAAATTTTTTTTGCTAACTCTTTGATAGCCTGAGGCATTGTAGCACTAAAAAGAAGAGTTTGTCTATCACTTGGCATAAAAGTGAAAATCTCTTTAATATCATCTAAAAATCCCATATCAAGCATCTCATCTGCTTCATCTAAAACAACAAATTTTGGAGTAATATCTATTTTTCCACTTCTTAATAGATCTAATAATCTTCCTGGTGTAGCAACTACTACACTTGCTTTTTCAATATGTTTTAATTGTCTTGAATAACTTGTTCCACCATAGATAGTAGCAGTATTGATTCCTAAAAATTTTCCAAATCTAAAAATTTCATCGCTCACTTGGGTTGCCAATTCTCTTGTAGGCACAACGATAACCGCTTCCACCTCTCCGTTTCTTTCTAATCTGTTAAGGATAGGAAGTCCGAAGGCTGCTGTTTTACCAGTTCCCGTGTGAGCTTGTCCAACAATATCTTTTCCATCTAAAACAACGGGTATTGCTAACTCTTGAATAGGACTTGGCTCTTTGAACCCTGCTACTTCTATCGCTTTTTGTAATTCTTTTTTAAAATTAAAATCTGTAAATGTCATTTTTTTCCTTAAATTAAGTTTAACTCGACATTATATCATAATTTAAGAAAATATGTCATAAGGTAACTCTTTTTTATACCAATTTATCTTATCCCCTTCCTCCAAATTCCTAAAATTGAGTTTTCTACCACTCTTTTCAGCAAGAGTTATTAAATCACTCACCTCTAAATCCAATCCAAAAATTTTAATATAATTTTTAAATCCCCTCTCAATAACCTCATCATCAACCTCTGTTTTCAATTTTTCAAGCAGTTGATAAAGATATGCTGATTTTACCAATTGTCCAATTTTAGGCAATTTTTCTTTTATTTTTAGATAATGTTTTAAACTCTCCAAAACTCTTTTTACATCTCCCTTTGAACTGTATAGTTCTGCCTCCTCTATTTTTCTATTCCACTCCTCTTCCAACTCTTTAAAAGAATCTATCTCTTCAAGAAAAGGCTCTTTTTTCACATATTCATAAACTTTGTCATACTCCTTATTCGCCAATAGTTTCATAAAATTAGCCAAAATAGTAGCCTTTTTTCTTAATGTTTCCAACTCTTTTGCAAAAATTGGAAAATTATCAAGAATTGAAACATATTGCAAAACTTTATTATAATTTCCCTCTTTTAAATTTTTTTCCGCCTCCGCCTTTATCTTTTCTCCAAATTCCAATGTTTTTTTATACTCCTCCAAATTAGCTAAAAATGGGTATCTATTTACCAATTCAAAAAAACCTTTAAAATCCTTTTTTGCCATTCTTTGTTTCATCAATTTATAAATATCTTTCTCATTTAATAAAGATTGAATTAGTGAGGTCTTCTCTGAAACTCCTCTAAAAGGCATCAAAATTTTTTTTATATACTCCTCTTTGCTTTTATCAAACATTAGTTGTCTTGCAATAGCAAAAACTTTTTTAAACTCCTTTTCCATATGTTTATAGTATTTTGTCTCTTTAAAAGAGGGATATTTATTTGCCAATGAGTAAGCCAATGGATATTTTCCTTTTAATACAAGTTGTTTAAACTTTTCAAACTCTGCAAAATCTTTAAATAAACTTTGAATAAACATTCTTTTAGAAGGAACTCCCATAAAAGGTTTTAATATCTTTTCAGCACTCTCCTTCTGTGAATTTTCCAACAACTTTTGAGCTTGATTTAGAGTATGTTCCCAAATTTTTTCAAGATGCGAATAGGAGATAGACTCTTTTAAAAGAGGATTCTCATTTATTAACTTATAAGCCTCACTATAATTTTTTTCATCAATTAACCTATCCAACTCCTTTTCATCTGCCAATAGGTCATAGATATAGATAATTCCATCAACTGTTCCTATCACAAGATAAAATAGTTCTGGAATAAACTCCAAAGAGGTTATTGTTGAGTTAGTAGTAATAAACTCCTCTCTCAATATCTCATATGTTTCCAAACTATACAAAACAACTGTCCTATTTTTAGCAGAAGCAAACATATATTTATAATTAATATCAAAACAAAAATCAACTATCATCTCTCTTAATTTTGGTAATCTTTTTATAACATTTCCTTTTGCATAATTACTACAAACAAGATGCCCCTCCTTATCTCCTGATATCATTCTAAAATTGGGAATAAATTTAATTTTAGTTACCATTGCCAAATGTATCTTTAATTTATAAGCAAATTTCATAGAGGAGATATTAGTAATTGAGATAGATTTATCATAACTTCCTGTGGCACACCAAAGGGAATTATTAGTAAAAGCGATAGCAGTAACATAATCTGAATGAGGTGCCAAACTTCCTACCATTTTTCCAGTGTTTATATTCCAAAGATGAGTTCTTCCATCTGTTCCACCCGTAGCCACATATCTATCTTTTTTATCAAAGGCAACACTTTCAATCTCTCCTTTATGCCATCCAATAACTTTAAATAGTTTTTTATTTTTGATATTCCATAAAACAATTTTATTTTTACCTTCAATTGTCAAGGCCAAATATTCTCCATTGTTAGCAACATCTACTCCATTTCCAAAAATTCTATTTTTCGGCAAATTGATTTTCAATCCACTTTCCAACTTCAACTCTTCTAAATTAAAGACTCTTATTCCATTCTCTTCATCAATAACAACTAATCGATTATTTTCGACCATTTTCATTTTAACAATTGGTTTTTTTATTGTAAAAATTTTTATAAGTTGCATTTATCCCCTTATTTTTAGTATAATCCTTTAAAAAAGGTGTTTTATGACATTGACTATAATCGATACTTTTGGTTTTTTATTTAGCAACTACTATGCTCTCCAAAATTTAAAAACCTCAAAAGGATTCCCAACTGGAATGATTACCGGTTTTATGAACTTTATTGCAAACTTGGGTAAAGATTATAAAACAGATTATATCCTTTTTTCATTGGATTCCAAAGGGGAAAGTTTTAGAAATAGAATCTATCCTCAATATAAAGCAAATAGAAAAGAGGCGGAAGAGGAGCTTTTACAACAATTACCAATCTGTTTGGAGCTTATCAAAGAGATGGGATTTAAATCGATAGAAAAAGAAAGATATGAAAGTGATGATATTATCACATCTATTACAAAAATTGCAAAAGAGAAAGGAATAAAAGTTATTATAGTTTCTCACGATAAAGATATGTATCAACTTGTAGATGATGATATGGTAGTGATTTATGACCCTCGAAAAAAAGTTTTTATAAATGAAGAGAAGGTGATTGAAAAGTTTGGGGTTCCTCCAAAAGATTTTGTAGATTTTCAAGCTTTAATAGGGGATTCAAGTGATAATGTGCCAGGTGTAAGAGGTATTGGTCCAAAAACAGCTTCAAAACTGATAAACAAATATCACACTTTGGAGGAGATTTATGCTCATATCGATGAAATCAAAGGAGCAGTAAAAAAGAGACTTTTAGAAAATAGAGATATCGCTTTTTTAAGCAGAGAGTTAGTTAAATTAAAAGATGACCTGTTTGAACAGTTAGATTTAGAGGAGTTTAAATATCCAGAAGTGAATCCCATTTTAAAAATTAAAGAAAAACTTTTAGATTTGGAACTAAAAAGAGTAGTTGAAAGAGTGGAGCGAGAAGGACTTTATAAAAAAACAGCAATGCCAAAAGAGAATAAGATAGAAATAGAATATCAAACTATAACAGATGAAAAAAAATTGTTGAAAATAGTAGAAGAGATAGAAAATGGAGAGATTGTTGCAATCGACACAGAAACCAACTCTTTAAATAGGGACAAAAGAGTTGTTGGATATAGTTTCAGTTTTAAAGATAAAAACTTTTATGTTCCAATTAACCATTTCTATTTGGGGGTAACCGAGCAGATAGAGGAGAAAAAAGCTATCTCTGCTTTAAAAAAGTTAATTGAAAAAAGTAAAATTGTAGGTCATAATCTAAAATTTGATTTGGAACTTCTTTATAGATATGGGGTTGAACCATTTACCCCATTTATGGATACAATGATTTTAGCTTGGATTTTAGACCCAGACCAAAAAGTGGGGCTTGATAGTTTGGCAAAAAGATACTTCAATTATGAAACTATTAAATTTAAAAACTTAGTTAAAAAAGGGGAAAATTTCAGTTTTGTAGAGATAGAGGAAGCCTCTAAATATGCTTCGCAAGACTCTTTTTTAACTCTTAAACTCTACTATCGATTAAGTGAAGAGTTGAAAAGTAAAAAGGATTGGAACATAGAGGAGGAATTAGTTAATGTTGAACTCCCTTTTATAAATCTGCTAATCAATATGGAAAGACGAGGGATTAAGATAGATATAGATTATTTTAAAAAACTTGAAAAGGAGATAACTGAAAAGATAGAGGAGTTAAAAGAGAAAATTTTTCAATTAGCAGAAGAGGAGTTTAATTTAAATTCACCTCAACAAGTGGGTTATATACTTTTTGAAAAATTGAAAATCCCAACAAAAAAGAAAACTAAAACTGGATACTCTACAAGTGAAGAGGTTTTAAAAAAGATATCTGAATATGAGATTGTAAAATATATTTTAAAATATAGAGAACTCTTTAAACTATTATCCACCTACATAAAACCTTTGCCAGAACATGCAATTGGTGGCAGAATTTATACTCATTTTCTCCAAACAGGCACAGCAACGGGACGATTAAGCAGTAAAGAACCGAATCTTCAAAACATTCCAACTAATAAAGAGATAAATATAAGAAAGGGATTTATTGCTGAGAAAAATAAATTTTTGATTAGTCTTGATTATTCTCAAATAGAGTTGAGGTTATTGGCTCATTTCAGTGAAGATAGCACTTTAATTGAAGCCTTTCATCAAGATAAAGATATTCACCTTGAAACTGCTATCAAAATTTTTGGTGAAGAAAAAGCAACAGAGTATAGAGGTGTTGCAAAAAGTATAAACTTTGGGTTGATTTATGGAATGGGAGCAAGAAAGTTGGCAGAAACAATCAATATATCTCAAAAAGAAGCAAAAGAGTTTATTGAAAGATATTTTCACTCATTTCCAACTATTAAAACATATCTTGAAAAAGCAAAACAATTGGCAAAAGAGAGAGAATATGTTGAAACCCTATTAGGGAGAAGAAGATTTTTTAAGTTTCACGAAGCAAATAGTAGTTTTGTGATAAGCAACTATGAAAGAGAAGCAATTAACACAATTTTTCAAGGAAGTGCGGCTGATTTAATAAAATTGGCTATGTTAGAGATTGAAAAAATTGGCAATAATGATATGATTTTGCAAATTCACGATGAACTAATTTTTGAAACTGCCGATATAGAGGTTGTAGAGAGGTATAAAGAGGTTATGGAAAATATATATGAATTAAGAGTTCCATTGAAAGTAACTATTACTAAAAAAAGAAGATGGGGATGAAATAAATGGTAGAATATAATATCAATCAAGTAGCAGAAGAGATGGATATCACACCAGAAGTGTTGAGAGAGATATTAGACCTATTTTTTGAACATATAGATGAATATATGGCACAGCTTGAAAAAGAGATAAAAAATAACTCCTTAGAAGAGATTGCAAAATCTGCTCATAAAATAGCGGGAAGTGGAGGAGCAGTCCAATTTGAACTTGTGAGAAAATTAGCAAAAGAGATTGAAAATAGTGCAAGAGAAAAAAAGATAATAGATTACAAAGAGAAATTTAATCAACTAAAAGAGATGATTGCTCTCTACAAAAATCTGTTATAAATTGGAGAAGTGTAAATGTTTAAAAAGCTTTTTGGAAAGAAAGAGAAAAAAATATCATTTGGAGCGGAAAGATTGACTCCTATGAGAGAGGAGTTTCCAGATAGTTCCCATTCCCATAGAAAAATATAGAAATGGTTCTATTCTAACTTCTCCACAAAATATGGATTAGTTAAAACAAGGGGACAACTATTCACCCCTTTGTATCGCTCAATGAATAGATTTACTAATTCATCAAGGATTTTGCTTTTTGAAATATAAATGCCTCCATTCTTATAAGAACTTCTTTTAAGAATGTTTCTTGAAGCATTTATATCTGAATTTTGTTTCTTCCCACAAAACTCACATACAAACACTTTTGTAGTTTATGATTTTTATTTAATTTAGAGTTTTTATATAAAAGAGATAATTGAGTATTTACAACAACTTTTGCTGTTTTTCTATACTCTCTTAATATCTCTTTTACCTTTTCCGACTTCTTCTTGTTAGCTTTTAACTCTAATTTGTAGCTTTTAATCACTCTTTTCCTTTTTCTTAATTATACTATATTTCCCTATCTATTTCAAGGTGCTGTTATAATACTATATAAACATAGCTCCTAAAAAGGAGTGAAAAAAGAGAGGAAAGAGTTTATATTTTGGTAAGGATAGAATTGATTCTATCTATAAACTCTTTTGGATTTTTTAACTCCATTCCAGCAGTTAGTTTTGCTTCATCAAAGATAATTTTTAGTATATCTTCATTATAGTTTTCATTTAATTTTTTTACTATTTCATTATTTGGATTTAATTCTAAAATAGGTTTTACCTCAGGCACAGGCATTCCCATTTGTTTAAACATCATCTCCATTTGAGGATTAAACTCT
>CAZBVR010000002.1:0-19180 GCA_964495415.1 uncultured Nautiliales bacterium | reverse complement strand
TTTTTCCAATATAGAAATATCTTATTTTAGAGTTTAAATTTATTCCTACTAAATTTTTCTTTTTAAAACTAATAGAGTTATAACTATCCAATGGAATTGAATAGTTTGTTAATTGAGATAGTTTTTTTGTTTTTGGTAATTTTGGGAGCCCTTTATATTTATCTGAATTCTTTTTATAATCTTTTAAGGCTTTAAAATAGTTTGAAAAATCTTTTTTTAATCTTTTAACAATCTCTACTAAATTGTGAGTTTTTAACTCTTGCCCTACATTTACTAAATCTTGATAAAGTTTGTTATCTTTATATTTTTCTTTAATATATGCAATAGTTTCAATTTTTTTCTTATCCCCTTTTGTATCTGCTATACAAGCCCTTATTACTCCATAATCTAAAAAGTGTTTGTAATCTTTGTTTTCTGATTTGAAAAAATTTATAATAATAAGAGTTAAAACATTTTGCCAATGTCTATATTTGTAAATATAGTTTTTTAGATAATTTTTATCTCTCGTGTTTGTAACTCTTATTTCAAATGTTTTCATTACTATCTTACATCCTTTTTTGTTTTTTCTAAAAAATCATAGAATAAAAAATGTAAATATGTCAAGATAAATAGTATTATCACTTGACTTATTTACAGATATTTGTGTTTATTATGTTACTGTTGGTATCCTTTTTTTATTTAGATTTAAATTTAGAGTGTTGTAAGCAATGGTAATATCCTCCTCTTTAAGAAAAGTTTCCAAAAGTTCTGAGGATATTTTACTTCTCAAATTGAGAGTGGCATAATTGTTGAGATACCAGCAACTAATTACTATTCCATACTCTCCAATGAATGTATAGATTCTTGGCTCAACTTGTGTGTTTTTTATATTATAAACATTTCTTAATCTGTTTAGTTGTTTTCTTGTGATATCAGTATATCCTTTTGAATACTTTTTTGTAATCTCTTTGGCGAGATATTCAGCTTTTTTGTAATTTGAATCAAAGGTGATAACAATATCTATTCCGTCCCAAACGGCTTTAAGTCCGTTGTGAGTATAATTAAAGATAGGATTATTAAAAACTACATTGTTAGGTACAAAGACAATTCTTCCAGCTCTTCTATTTTTAATATAAGTTGATAGTGTAACATCTTCGTGAATTACTATTCTTGAAATAGTAATATCAATTACATCTCCAATAATTTCTACTTGTCCGTTTTGTAGCACAACTCTTATTCTATCTCCAACCTTAAAGTTTCCAGTAGATAAAATTACAAACCACCCAAAAATGTTCATAAACCAATCTTTCATGGCAATTGCTATTCCAGCAGAAGCAAAACCTAAAATAGTTATTAGATAAGTTGCATTATCAATATAAAAAAAGGTAATAATTAAAACTACAACTGTTAGATTTAATATATTTATAATTTTATTGATAAGATAGATATTTTCCAAATTTTGAGCATATTTTCTTAAAGCAAGTTTAATTAAACTAAAAAAGAGAATAGAGATAAAAATTGTAATAAATAGAGTTATAAGTTTTACTATTTGAGCTTCCTCCTCACTTTTCATAGTTTGAATGTGGATTTCTCCCTCAGTTTTGAGTTGTTGCAATTTTGAAAAGTAGATAGATTTTGCTAATTTGAAATCCTCTATCTCTTTTTTAGCTTCATCTACGGGAAGATTAGCTTTTAATAATACCTTTTTTCTTTTCTCTAAAATGTTAATAATTGTATCCAATTCACTATATTTTTTCTCATATTTTTTAATGAGAGAGTTTATCTTTTTATTGTAGTTAATAGCACTAATTAAACTAAAAGGATTTTTAATATGAAAAGGTTTTGGTAAAGGCTCCATTGATATGATAGAATCAAAAAGGTTATCTTTACCACCACTCATAATTTCAAGTTGTTTTTGATAGGCTATCTTTTCTAAGATAAGTTTTTCCAATTTTTTATTATCTGCATTTTTACTCTCTTTAAGTTTTTTAATCTCTTTTTTAATCTGTTCTAACTTCTGCTTTATTTTTAGTAGAGATTGATATTGTTTATATTTGATATAAAAATCTATCTTTCTTAATTGCTGTTCAAAAGGATATACTGATATAGTTTTGGGGGAAGTGATATTATTTTCCCCATATAACAGAAAAAAGAGCATAAAGAGAAGATAAATTCTATTCAACAATTATCCTTTAAATTGATTTAATATCTCTAAAATAACTTCTTTGTCTATATCTTTTACTATTTTGTAAGAGCCAATACCATTTGGCACAATAAACTTAATAGAGTTATTTAAAGTTTTTTTATCAGCAAAGAAGTGATTATAAAACTCCTCTACATTCTCTATTTTGAAACTTGTTGGTAAGTTATACTTTTCCAATACTCTTTTAACTCTTTTTTCTTCTGTTTCAGTTAAATATCCCAATTTAACAGCCAATCTGTTTGCCATTACTATACCTATTGCAACCGCTTCTCCGTGTAGATAGGTTGAATAGTTTGTTAAAGTTTCAATAACATGAGCAAAAGTATGCCCATAATTTAAAACACTTCGAATTCCCTTCTCCTTCTCATCTTCACTAACAACCTTTGCTTTTAATTCTACACTTTCTCGAATAATATCCTCAATTCTTAATTTATCATCTTCTATATTTTCAAAGAAGATAGCATCAAACATAACGGCCATCTTAATCACCTCAGCCATTCCCGCAGAAAACTCTCTCTTTTCTAATGTGCTCAAAAATTTGGTATCTATATAAACTGCTTCTGGTTGATAAAATGAGCCTATTAGATTTTTTCCATATCTGTTGTTAATTCCTGTTTTTCCTCCTACACTACTATCTACCATAGCAAGAAGTGTTGTTGGGATTTGAATAAATTTTATTCCTCTTAAAAAGATGCTTGCCATAAATCCTGTCATATCTCCAACAACTCCACCTCCTAAGGCAATTAGAGTTGAATCTCTATCAAATTTAGCATCAAAAAGTCTATCCATTGCAAATAGGATAGTATCCATATTTTTATACTCCTCTCCATCTGGGATAGTGATAACTATTAGCTCTTGGGTTGTTTTTAGTTTTGATAAGAAGTAATTTAGCCACAATCCTCCAACTTTTGGGTTTGTTATAACTGCTACTTTTGTTTTTAACTCTATTTTTGGTAACTTATCAATTGTAATTTCATATCTTTTATTTTTTGTATCTACTTCAACTCTCATCTTTTAATCCTTTGTTGGTATCATAAATTGATTATATTTGTCAAATAGAATTTGAACTTTTTGAACATCTGGCAATAGAATGGCCTTTAATTTACTTGTTGGAAAGTTTCTATTAAAAGGAACAAAGAAACAGATGTTTTTTATCTCTTTTACAAACCTTTTTGGATTATCGTTGCTCATAATAAACTCCACTTTCTCTTGATAGTAATACATTCTTGCCAAATTTTCATAGTATTTCATAATACTTTTTTTTGTTAAACTTACATTATCGGGGTCTATGTCAAAAAACTTAATTTTAGCATCTAATTGAATTGATAAATCAAAAACAACTGGTGAGATTTTTGCCACATCTTCCCCATCTCTTAATAGAACTGCTGTTTGAGAGCATTTTTTTATACTCTCTTTTCCTACCTTCAAAAAAGGCTTTTTTATCTGCATTAGAAACTCTATATTTTTATAGAAAAATTTGTTGCTAATTATAAACAATCCAACATTAAATTTAAATAAATCTTCTTCCAAAATTTTATGTTTATCTTCATTAAAGTAATCAATAATAACCTCAATGTTTTCAAATTTTTCCAACTTATCAAGTCTGTGGAGGTTTGGGTTTATTATTTTTATAATTAACTTTTTTGATTTTGTTTTTCGTTGCAGATAGATAGCCGATTTTAGAAGTTTGCTTACCTCTTTTCTATCCATCTCTGCTCTATCTATTAAAAGGTAGATATTGTTTCCATATGGGGCTGGAAACATTCCAACATCTTTTTTGATATTTTTATAAACATCTTTTAAGATATTTGGTTGTCCCACTATTAACAATCTATCATAAGGTTCTATTTCACTCATATGGGTAGGAAGGATAAGATTATCGTTTCGATATATTGCTACAATTCGCCATTTATTTCTGTTTTCTGAATTTAATAGATAAACATTTTTGTATTTAAAACTACTACTTGCTGGAACTTGAACCTCTAAAATCTCTCCTTTTCGTAGCCCCATATTTCTTGCAAACACTGGAACATTGGGCAATACATCAATAATAGCAGAATTTATAAGCTCGGGAATTGTAATTATATTTATATTCTCTTTTTCTATATTTAAACACCAAAAATCTACAAAATCTATATAGATATTTTTTTCTGCATAGTATTGCAATGTTTCTAAACTTTTTTCTGCAAAGTATCGATTTTTAATAACTACAATAATTTTTGAATAGATTGTTTTTTTGAAATAGGGAAAATTTAAGAAGTCTGAAAATGGAATTTTATAAAAGTTAATTCCATCTACTTTCAGTTTATCATCAATATCTATCTCATTTTGATAAATAATATCAAACTCTGCAATGTTTGGATAGTTTTCAATTATTGTTTTAACAAATTTTTTGCCCTCTTTTCCCTCTATTAAAATTAGAATTCTACTCAAATATATCCTTTTTAAATAGAATTATAACAAAAAGTTCAAAATTGTAACTTTTTTTTATATAATGTTTTTTACATTTTTTGAAAGGATATAGATGAGATTTACGATAGACAATATAGATGGAAAGGCGAGAGCTACAACTATTGAAACGGAGCATAGTGTTATTAAAACTCCAATTTTTATGCCCGTAGGGACAAATGCCTCAGTTAAGTCTTTGGATATGGTTGATATGAAAGAGATATTGAATAGTAAAATCATTTTGGCTAATACTTATCATCTCTATTTGAGACCAAATGATGAGGTTATTGCAAAATTGGGAGGATTACATAAATTTTCAAACTATCCAAACTCTTTTTTAACAGATAGTGGAGGATTTCAAGCTTTTAGTTTAAGTAAAAATATGAAGCAAGATGAAAATGGAATAGCCTTTAAGTCTCATATAGATGGAAGTAAGCACTTTTTTACTCCTGAAAAGGTTATAGATATTCAATATAATTTAAATAGTGATATAATGATGGTATTAGATGATTTAATTGCTCTTCCAAATAGTAGAGAAAGGATAGAATTGTCTATTAAAAGAACTACCGAATGGGCCAAAAGAAGTTTAATTCATCATATTGAAAAGGGTAAAAAAAATAATGTTTTTGCAATTATTCAAGGTGGGACCGATTTTGAGTATAGAAAAATCAGTGCTACTCAACTTGTGGAACTTGAATATAAGGGACACTCTTTTGATGGATTTGCTATCGGTGGTTTAAGTGTTGGTGAGGAAAATCAACTTATGTATGATACTATTGAAGCCACAACTCCATATATGCCTATTGAGAAAGCAAGATATTTAATGGGAGTTGGAACTCCGGAGGATATTATTGAAGCGATAGATAGAGGGGTGGATATGTTTGATTGTGTGATGCCAACTCGTAATGCAAGAAATGGGACTCTATTTACCTCTTTTGGAAGATTAAATATAAAAGCTGCAAAATATAAACTTGATGAATCTCCGATTGATGAAGAGTGTAATTGTTATAGTTGTAGAAACTATTCAAGAGCTTATCTTAATCATCTTTTTAGAGCGGGAGAATTGACCTATTTTAGATTAGCTTCAATTCATAATCTACATTATTATCTTAATTTAGTAAAAGAAGCAAGAGAAGCGATTTTAGAAAATAGATTTCAGCAATTTAAAAGGGAGTTTTATTCTAAAAGAAATTAGAAAATTGAATTGCCCAATCTTTGTTTTGATTGGGCTTTTCACAATTAAACTTTATCTCTCAATCCTAATGCTTGGATAGTTTCACTATATTTTTTGAAATCTTTTCTTCTTAAATATCTCATAAGTCTTCTTCTTTGACCTACAAGTTTTAAAAGCCCTAATCTTGAAGAGTGGTCTTTTTTATGTTCTTTTAAGTGTTCAGTTAAGATGTTAATTCTTTCTGTTAATAAAGCGATTTGAACCGCTGGACTTCCTGTATCATTTTCGTCGTTTGCAAATTTTGCAATAATTTCTGCTTTTTTCGCCGCATCTAAAGCCATTTTTGCCTCCTGATTGGTATTTTTTTTCTAAAAGAGAATTATATCTAAAAAATGTTAAATATAGCAAGTGAAACTCTATTTTTTTTAAAATTATGATAAAATTACTCCAATTTTTATTTTTAGGAGATTATTATGATTTTTACTCGTTCAACAGGATATGCCCTATTGGCTTTAACAGAATTATCAACTATGAATGAGGCTATTGATACCAATCATCTTTCAGAAAAGATAGGAGTTAGTAAATACTTTTTGGCTAAACTTTTGCAAAATCTTTCAAAAAAAGGGATAGTTAAATCCTTCAAGGGTGTTAATGGAGGATTTGTCTTAGATAAAAAACCGGAGGAGATTTTAATTATAGATATTTTTAAATCTGTTGAAGATAAAGAATTTTTGGTTTATGAATGTGCTCAAAATATGGAGGATTGTCCAAATGATAGAGGAGGGGTTTGCTCTATTTGGCCCTTTTTAAATCTTTTAGAAGAGAATATATTGAAATATATTGAAAGATTTACCTTAGAAGATGTAATAAGGATGAAACACTGCTAAACTCAGTTTTGGATAAATTTAAACTCCTATTGGGAGAGGGAAAAAGTTTAGGGGTTGTCTTTTTTGTTTTTGCTATTTTGCTAATAATTATAATCCCTTTACCAAGTTGGATATTAGATTTCTTTTTAAGTATCTCATTATCAGTAGCGGTTTTAATTTTACTAATATCTCTTTATATTGAGAAGCCCACAGACCTTTCTACCTTTCCAACTTTGATTTTAATAGTAACTCTTTATAGACTTTCTTTAAATATAGCAACTACAAGAATGATTTTGAGTAAAGGTCATGAGGGACCGGAGAATGTAAGTCAATTGATTACCGCTTTTGGTGAGTTTGTAGTTGGAGGTAATTATGTGATAGGGATAATAGTGTTTATTATTCTTGTTGTTATCAATTTTATGGTTGTTACACAAGGTTCTACACGGGTGGCAGAGGTGGCTGCAAGATTTACATTAGATGCAATGCCGGGAAAACAGATGGCGATTGATGCGGATTTAAATGCTGGATTGATTGGAGAGGAGGAAGCTAAAAAAAGAAGAGCGGAGTTGGTGGAAGAGGCTAACTTTTATGGTGCAATGGATGGTTCAAGTAAATTTGTAAAAGGAGATGCTGTTGCCGGTATCATTATTACTTTGGTAAATATCATTGCGGGATTTTTGATAGGGGTTTTTCAACATGGTATGGATATGGCATCAGCTGCAAGTAGTTACACTATTTTAACGGTTGGAGATGGATTAGTTGGACAGATACCTGCCTTAATGACATCTACTGCTACGGGGATAATGATTACAAGAGCAAGTAAATCTGAAAGTAATTTTGCAGATGGAGTAGTTTCCCAATTAGCAAGTGATTATAAAGTTTTAATGATAGTTGGTTTTTTGATGTTTATGTTTGCACTTGTTCCCGGTTTTCCAACTTTTAGTTTGATTTTTATAGGAGTATTATTTTTTATTAGCGGATATTTGATAAAAGTGGCAAAAGATGGAGAAAATCCTATTAAAGAGTTTTGGGAAAAATATATTTTAAGAAGAGAGGGAGGGGGTTCCTTATCTCAATCGGCAACTCCTTCAACTTCATCATCTCAAACCTCAACATCAGCTTCTCAGCAAACAGAAGCACCTCCAAGAAGAGAAACAGCCGAAGAGTTGGCTGAAAAAGAGGAGCAGATGATTGAGGAGGTTTTAAAAATTGAGATTTTAGAGTTGGTAATAGGATATCAGTTGATTAAGTTAGCTGACCCAAATCAAGGTGGAGACCTTTTGGAGAGAATAAAAAGTATGAGAAGAAAGATAGCCTCAGATTATGGGTTTTTAATGCCACAAGTGAGAATTAGAGATAATTTAACACTAAATCCAAATCATTATCAAATTATGTTAAAAGGGGTTCCTATTGGAGAGGGGGATATATTTCCAGATAAATTTTTAGCAATGAGTAATCCAATGGTAACAGAGGAGATTGAGGGTATTCCAACAAAGGAGCCAGCATTTGGGATAGATGCAATATGGATTGATGCAGATAAAAAAGAGGATGCCTTGATGGCAGGTTACACGGTTATTGACCCATCTACTATTATTGTAACTCATATGAGTGAGTTGGTGAAAAAATATGCTGAGGAACTTTTAACAAGACAAGATGTTCAGGAGCTATTGGATAGAGTTAAAAAGGATTATCCAGCTATTGTAGATGATTGTTTAAAAGTGGCTTCTATCGGTTTAATTCAGAGAGTATTAAAAGCTTTATTGCACGAAAAAATTCCAATAAAAGATATGATTACTATATTGGAAACTATTACAGATACTGCTGAAATTACTAAAAATGTTGATATAATTGTGGAACAGGTTCGTAGTCGTTTAAGTAGAGTTATTACAAATCTTTACAAAGATGAAAATGGAGTTTTAAGATTGCTCACATTTGATACACAAACAGAGCAGTATCTTTTAAATAAACTCCAACAGCAGGGAGAACAACGGCAATTTATGCTAAGTGTCGCTGAAATGAACAAATTGGTAGATGAGGTTTCAAAGGCGGTTTCTCAAATTTTATCACAGGGGATTTCGCCAGTTGTTTTGATTGTGGAACCTTCAATTAGAAAATCTCTTGCGGAAATTTTTGAGAGGTTTGGTTTAGATGTGGTGGTATTGGCTCATTCTGAAATAGATTCGAGTGCAAATTTTGAGGTGTTGGGTTCAATTTCAATCGATTTTTAGGAGTTTAAAATGGTGTTTCTGATAGGATTAGTAATTGTTTTTTCATCAAGTTATATAAGTTTGTTGCTGTTACAGATGAAAGAGGTGCAGGATATATTGGCTCCGCTTCCATTTCCGGCGGAGTTTGTTGTTACAAGTTCAGTCTATTTAGTATCATTTTTGATTTACTATTTTGTAGTTGCAGGAAATAAGGGGATATATAGAGAGATTGCAAAAATTAACGACTTTATTCAGCAATATGTAAGAGAACAAAACCCTACTTTTCCTATTGTTAAAACTTCTATCTTAATTCAGACTACAAATTTTCTTCAAGATTTAATTAAAAAGATGAAAGAGGAGGAGGAAAATTTAACTAAGAAGTTAAATAGTTGCAAAACCGAAGTAGAGGTTGTAGATGAGATTTTCAATTTAGAGGGTGCAATGGTTGTAAAAGTTAATCAAGATGGTAAAGTGATAAAGGCAAATAAAAGATTTTTGAAATTTTTTGCTTTTGAGAATGAGGTTAAATTGAATATGAGTCTTAAAAATTTAAAAGATATTTTTGATGATGAACTTCCACACACTTGGCTGAATGATTTTTTGGGACGAGAACAAGAGGTTTCTATAAAGAAAATTAAATTTGTATTGAGTGTAGAGAAGGCTATCTCTAAACCGGAGTATGTATTAACATTTATTAACATTACTGAATTTGAACAGGAGAAAAGAAAACTTATATATGAAAGAGAGTATGTTAATGAAAATCTTAAAACAACTTTTGCTTTAAACAAATCTTTTGAAATAACAATCATTAGAGTATTAAATTATGAAAATTATGCTACTCATCTTGGAACCGGTATTATGGAGCTTTTTCAAGAGGAGTTTGCTAAAAAGATAAAATCTCTTGGAGTAGATGAGGTTTTTAGAGTTCAAGATGATATTTATGCTATCTATGGAAATCACAAAAATAGTTTTAATAAGTTTAAAAAAGTATTGGAGGAGACTGTTATAGTTGAACTTGGAGAAGATAAATATATCTTCAATCCGAGAGTTGTGTTTGGAGCGGGAGTTAATTTTGAACAGGCGAAACAGCAAATTTATGAATCAACTCATACCTTAATTTCAAAATTTAGAGAGGAGCCTAAATTTAGTCCAGAGATTATTAAATTAGTTGTTAAGTCGATATTGGAAGAGAAAATCTCTTTGGCATATAGTCCTATTGCAAATCAACCCAATACCCTTTTTATTAAGCCGGTAATTAAAGATGATTATAGTAACACTCTTATTGATGATAAGATAGTTTTAGGTATTGCTCACGAGTTAAATTTATATCTTATGATGATAAAAATTGTTTTTTTAAATAACATAGTTTTATTAAAAGACCAAAAGATAATTGTTGATTTAACTTCCACAGACCTTTTGGCAACTACTCTTTTAAACGATTTGTTAATTTTAATTAGAAGAGAGGAGTTAAATGTTGTATTTAATATCAATATAAACTCTAACTATTCAGCAGTTGCTCCAATTATTAAGAGTTTAAAATCTGTTGTGCAGGTAGGAATTAGAAAGGTTGGAAAAGGGTATCTTAATTTTAGAGATGTCTATGCTTTAAAAGTGGAATTTTTAGAGGTAGATGATTCTGTAATTCAATTGATTAAACAGAACCCTCAATGGAAATTTTTGATAGATTCAGTAAAAATTTTATTGAAAGGGCAAAGAAGCAAAATTCTTGCTAAAAATTATAGTGATGAGAAGGTGTTTATGATTACTGATAAATATAAGCTTTATGAAGGCTAACCTTCTCCTTTAAAAGCTAAAAAGGTAGCAAAATTGCACCATCTAAAAATAACTTCTACCTCTTTGAATCCGCTGTTTTTTAGCATCTCTATATTTTCATCTTGGCTGTAAGGTATAAGCACATTTTCAAGAGCTTCTCTCTTTTTTGCTATCTCATATTCTGAGTAACCTTTCTCCTTTTTATATTGATAATACTCATCAATTAAAATTTTATTTAATTTTTTGTTCTCTGAAATAAGTTTTTCGCTCATCAAAAATATACCATTATCACTTAAAGAGTTGTATATCTTTTGAATTAGTTTTTCTCTTCTGATTGGTCTTATAAATTGAATGGTATAGTTTGATACAACTACTCTATTTTTATCAAAAGGGTAGTTTAGAAAATCTGCTTCAATAAACTTTATATTGTTAATCCCAAATGCTTTTGCTTTCTGTTTTGCTTTTTGCACCATAGCGGGAGAGTTGTCTAAACCTTTTAGATTAAGAGTTTTGTTTAGTTTTGCTAAACTGATAAGAAAATTTCCAGTAGAGAAACCTAAATCCAAAACTTTATCCCCCTCTTTTAAATAGTTATTTAATATGTTTATTGAGAGAGAAAGGTTCTCCTTGTAGAATGGAACCGACCTATCAATCATATCATCGAATACATTCGCAACCTCATCATCAAACTCAAATTGTTTCTCAATCTCTTTGTTAAAAATTTTGTCTTTCAAGAAACTCCCTTTTTTTGTTATAATTATATCAAAAAAGAGAAAAGTTAATGTTTTTGCAGAGTGAAGGAGAATTATAGAATGAAAAAAGAGACAATAGCTATCTTTTATGGATATGAGAAGGATAATGAGAGAGCGATGAGTGTTCCAATCTATCAAACAACCGCTTATCAATATGAGAGTGTGGAGAGTGCGGCCGAACTTTTTGCTTTGGAGAAGGAGGGGAACATTTACACAAGGATAGGTAATCCAACTACAAGAGTGTTTGAAAGAAGGATAGCCAAACTTGAAAATGGAGTAGATGCTTTGGCGGTAAGTAGTGGAATGGCTTCAATTTTTTATGCTGTTGTCAATTTAGTAAAAAGTGGGGATAGAGTTTTAATTTCTAATAAACTTTATGGAGGGACAATTACTCTATTAACTCAAACTTTAAAAAATTTTGGAATAAAGTTTGATTATTTTGATGTTCAAGATAGAGAAAGTTTAGAATCAAAAATAGATAAAGATGTAAAAGCTATTCTTTTTGAGTCTATCGCAAATCCAGCCTTAACGATTCCAGATTTTGAGATGATAGTTGAGGTAGCAGATAGAGAGGGGATAGTTACAATTTGTGATAACACTATTGCAACTCCATTTGGTATAACTCCTATCGATTTGGGAGTTGATGTTGTGGTTCATAGTGCAAGTAAATATATTGTGGGAAATGGAACCGCTATTGCGGGAGTGATTGTTGAGAGTAAAAAGTTAAAAAGTAAATTGGCTTCTCACCCCTATTTTAACGAGCCAGATGAGAGTTATCACGGATTGATTTATCTTGATAAGTTTGAAGCTCCATTTATTGCAAGAGCAAGATTGGCTTTATTGAGAGATTTTGGAGCTGTTATCTCTCCATTTAATAGTTGGTTGTTGTTACAGGGGTTGGAGACACTTGCTTTGAGAGTTAAACAGCACTCTAAAAGTGCCAAAAAGATAGCAAAGTTTCTATCTAAACAGGGATTTAAAGTTAATTATCCTCTATTGAAAGGTGATAAAAATTATCAATATGCGAAAAAGTATCTAAAATATGCGGGAGGTATTGTCTCTTTTGATGTTGGAGAGTTTGAAAAGGCGAAAAGAGTTGTAGAAAAGTTGAAACTTTTCAATTTAGTAACAAACATAGGTGATAGTAAATCGATTGTTACTCATCCGGCAAGCACAACTCACCAGCAACTTTCAAAAGAGGAGTTAAAAAAAGGGGGAGTTCCAGAGGGATTGATTCGGTTAAGTATCGGATTGGAACATCATAAAGATTTAATAGATGATTTAAAAAGGGCAATTCATTGAAAATAGAAACAAAAAAAGCAAAATTTAGACAACCTTTATATTTGGAAAGTGGTAGAATTATTGAGCCGTGGGAGATAGTTTATGAAACCTATGGAGAGTTGAATAGCAAAAAGGATAATGTTATCTTAATTACTCATGCTTTAAGTGGAAGCCACCATGTGGCGGGTAAATATAGCGAAAGTGATAAAAAAGCGGGGTGGTGGGATGATTTTATAGGACCTCAAAAGGCGGTGGATACAGACAAATTTTTTGTAATCTGCACCAATGTGATTGGTAGTTGTTTTGGAAGCACCTCTCCTCTTCACCCAATTCAGAGAGGTGGAACTAAAAGATATGGATTGAAGTTTCCAGTTGTTACTATCAAAGATATGGTTAAAGCTCAAAAAATTTTATTGGATAGTTTAGGTATCCACCATTTAAGGGCTATTATTGGTGGAAGTATGGGGGGAATGCAGGCTTTAAGATTTGCTGTTGAATATCCGAAATTTGCCGATGATATTATTCCATTAGCCACAACTTGGCAAACAAGGGCGGGGGTTATTGCTGTTAATAAAATTATGAAAGATGCAATTTTGGCCGACCCTAATTTTAAGAATGGGGAGTATGATGTTAAGGAGATAAAGGAGAAGGGACTAAGAGGACTTGAAATTGCAAGAATGATAGGTTTTTTGGGTTATCTATCTCCAACAACTTTTGATAAAAAATTTGGAAGAGAGTATGTAAAAACAGACGGGATGTTTGAGTTGTTTGGAAGATTTCAAGTTGAATCATATCTTGAATATAATGGAGCCAATTTCCCAAAATGGTTTGACCCATTAAGTTATATCTATATTTTAAAGGCTATCTCTCTTTTTGATTTGTCGAGAGGTTATTTAAATTTGGCAGAGGCTTTAAACAGAGTTGAGGATAGATTGCATCTGATAAGCTTCAAAGGGGATACTCTTTTTTATCCGGAGGAGATGAGAAAAATTAAGGAGGAGATGGATAAACTTGGTAAGTTTTGTAACTATTTTGAGATTGACTCCAATTATGGGCACGACTCTTTTTTAGTTGAGGTGGATAAATTTGAACATATTGTTAAAGATATTTTAAGGAGTTAAAGATGATGAGTATAGATGATAATGGATTATTTAAAATTTTTCCAGTTATAGAAACAATTACAAAAGAGTTGGAATATCAAAACTCTATGTTAAATAAAATTGTCTTGACGGGAAAGATAAATGCTTTAAATATAGCAGAGAATCTTTTTAATTTTACTGAGCAGACAGCCAAAACCTTTGCATCTCTCCAAACTGAGTTAATTAAAAGTTTGTTAGATGAAAATAGAAAAGAACTCCTTTTTAAAGTAAAGTCAAAAGCACAGATGGCTATTGATACACTTTATAACTCTCTCTTTTCAAGAGTGGCAGATATACAACTTCTTTCAAAAGATGAAAATGTTGTTAAATTTTTGAAGCGAGAGATATCGAGAGAGGAGATAAAAAGATATCTTGCTCAATATCTAAGAAAATATAGTATCTATAATGAGTTGATTTTGTTTGATACAGAGGGTAATTTGAAAAGTAATGTAAATAAGGAGAATAGAATTAGATTTTCAAAAGACCCTATCTTTGCTAAATTACAAAAGGAGGATAGGGTTTTAGTTGAGTTTAGAAAAACAGATATGTTTATAAAACAGAGACAATCTCTATTTTTTGCTCATAAAGTTAGGAATGAAGAGGGAGATGTAATTGGAGTTGTTGTTCTATTTTATAAATTTAAAGAGGAGATGAATGCTATTTTTAATAGCATAAAAACAGATAAAGAGATAATTACAATTGTGGATAAGTTTAATAATGTATTGGTATCAAGTGAGAAGGGAGTTGATAAAAATTTTGTTAAAGTAGTAAATAAAGTGGGAGATTATGTTGTTGCAAATAACTATTTTCATGTAAAGGTTGAAAGTAGTCAAAACATTGGAGAGTTGCCAAAATGGTATGCAATTACATCTCATTCAAGACTTAATGATATCAATATAATAAATAGTTTTAATGATACAGATATAAATAGAAAATTAGAAAGAAAACATTTAAGCAATAAAGAGTTGGAGAAGTTGTCAAATGATGGATATGCTATTTTGGAGGATTTGTCAGATGTAATTATTAACGGAGAGTTGATTGCGGCTAAATCAAAACAATATATCTTAATTCCTATTTTGGACAATTTGAGAGAGGTTAGTTTTAGAGTTGTGAAGTTGATAGAACTATCTATTTCAAATCTTCAAAACATTATAGATGAAGCTCTTTTAAATGAAACTAAAAGTTTAAGCAATTTTGTTATGCAAAATCTTTTAAGGGTTTTGTATGAAAGGGTTAATGATGTAAAATGGTGGGCGATGTTGCCTCAATTTAAGCGATTTTTAGAGAATGGAGATAGCAGGATAGAAGTGAAAAATTTTCTTCAATATATCAATACACTTTATCCATTTTATTCAGATATTTTTATCTATGATAGAGATGGAAAAGTGGTAGCGATATCTCATAATCAGGGATTGTTGGGGGAATCTATTACCTACAATTACACCTCTTCCAATCTTGATAGTGATAAATACTTTATGAGTCCATTTGAGAAGAGTAAATTTTATAATAACAAACCAACCTATATCTTTTATGCCTCAATTTTGAGTAGTGATGAGCATTCAGTAATTGGAGGAATTGGGGTTGTATGTGATTCAGAGTTTCAATTTAGAAAAATTTTGGATACATACACACCAAATGAGAGAGGTATAGGAGTTATTGTTAATCAGCATAGAGAGATTATCTCCTCTACTAATGAATTGTTTAAAGTGTTAGAGGAGTTTAAATTAGATATAGAATTGATTGATGGAGCAGTTTCTGAGGTTCAAATAGATAATAAAACTTATAAAGTGGCAGTTTCATATTTACACCAATATAGAGAGTTTATAAATAGAGACCTCTATTCTGTAATGATGATTGAAAAATAAAGAAAAGGAGAAAGAAAAAATGGAAGATTATGAAAAAAAGTTAAATGAAGCTAAAAAGTTGTTGGATAAGTTGAATGACCCAAATATCTCTCTATATGAAGGGATGCAGTTGTATAAAAAGGGAATTAAGATAATTGAGGAGGCTACTAAAATTTTGGAGGAGGCTAAGTTACAGTATAGGGAGATTAAAAGTTGAAAGTGGCAGTAATTCAGACCGCTTCTCTTCCTTATGAGAAAGCAAAAATAAACTATTTTTTATCCATTTTAAGGTCTAAGGGAGTAAAACTTGTTTTGATACCAGAGTATGTTTTAAATCTTTTTTTTAAAAACTTGGAGAATAGCCCGCTCTCTTTTATAAAAAAGCAGAGTGAAAATCAGATTAAACTTTTTAAAAAGTTGTCAAGAAGTTTTAATCTAACAATTGTGGCCCCCGTTGTGGTGGTAGAGAAGGAGAAACCCTATAAAGTGTTTATAAAATTTTCTCCTAAAAGTGTTAGATTCTATTATCAGCAGATTTTTATTCCCTATTCCCATTGGAATGAAAAAAAGTTTTTTGAAACAAAAAAGAATAAACCTCTAATTTTTAAAATAGAGAATTTTCATATAGGAGTGTTACCTGGATTTGAAACTCATTTTAGTGAGTTTTGGGATTATTTTAGAAATAAAAGAATAGATTTGGTATTGGTGCCCTCTGTATCAACTTTTGACACAAAAGAGAGATGGAGAAAAGTGTTATCCACCCAAGCTTTTTTAAATAATTGTTATATATTGAGAGCCAATCGAATTGGTAATTATGAGGATTGGGAATTTTATGGAGATAGTTTTTTGGTTTCTCCAAATGGAAATATATTGCAACACCTTAATAAAAAAGAGGAGTTGCTTATTGTGGATTTAAATATAAAAGTTGTTAAGAAAGCAAAAAAAGAGTGGGGCTTTGGCTCTCTCAGAAAAAATTTAGAATTTTAATCCGTTCCTTTTTTTCTTAATCCTTATAATTTTTGGACGGATTGTAATATCTTCTATAATTTCATCGCTGTTCAGTGCCAAATCTATAATTTTTACTATACTTTTAGGCTCAATATAACACTCCCTTATATCATCATAACAAAAATTTAAATTATTAAAAAAGTTTGTTTTTGTAATATCTGGATTGATAGAAATAACTTTTACATCTTTTCTAACCTCTTCAAACAGACTCATACTAAAACTTCTAAGTCCCGCTTTCGTGGCGGTATAAAGGGCTGAAAATTTGGAGTATCTAAGAGCTTCAATAGAGGTTATATTAAAAATATAGCCACTATTTTTTTTAAGAGTTCTTAGTAATAATTTACTCAAAACTATCGGAGCAGTTAAATTTACTTTTATCATTTTATCAATATCCTGTAACTTTATCTCTTCGTGCGGTTTGAATATTCCAAATCCTGCACAATTTACTAAAATTTTGATATTTCTATCTTTTATAAATGGAAGTTTTTCAAGTGAATCTATATCACTTAAATCAACCCCATCACTTTGAGATATTCTATAAACTTTATACTCTTTCTCTAAATACTCACAAATTGCTTTTCCTATTCCACTACTTGCTCCGGTTACTACTGCTGAGGGCATTTGATTCCTTTTTACAATTCTACCATTTTTACATTTGGAAGTAAAGATTTGATATACTCCTCTATCTCTTTATCATCTTTATAACTTACAATCCCATTTCTTACATCATAATTATAATATAAAATATCACTAATAAGCCCTGATTTTTTGATATTTTTAAACTGAGTAGAATTCATTCTAAAAGTGCCTATTACGATGCTATCTATCTTTTTATATTCTATATTATCAAATAACTCTTTTATAAAGTTTTTATATACTATTTTATAATTTGGAATTTTAATAATAGGGTCAATAGTGATAGCTGGTTTTAATCCTTTATTTATCACTTTTTGTATAGCTTTGATTCTTGCTTTTAAAGAAGGGGTGTGCAGTTCATATCTATCTATTATCTCTTGTGGAGAGAGTGAAAATGATAAAATAGTGTTTTTATTTAGTGGGAGTTTATCAACATTTATCGCTTTTGTTCTAATCTCTATTTTTAGGGGTTTATCTTTGGCAAACTCTATCCATTTTTTTGCAATACCAAAAACATTTTCAACCGCTAAAAGGTCTGTATCATAAGAGATAGACAAAAATAAGTGAGAATTTTCTTTTAGATATTTATCAACTTCATCAAAAAAATCTTCTAAATTTACAAACAATACAATATTTGCACTTGGATACATTCCTTGTAAAAAACAATAATGACAATCATAAACACAATTAAGGATAGGGGTTGTATATAAAAAGTTTGTATCTTGTCTTTGAATTAAATCACTTATTTCATATAAAAATGGAGATTCTTTTTTAGCAAGAATTAGTTTTTGAGAGTTTTTTTGGGCTCTGAAATTTTGTGAATAGGAATTAAATTTATCTTTGTAATGCTCTATCTCTATAATTTGCGATTTTGGAAATTTAGATAAAATCTGTTTTGTAAAAGGGTGGGGAAGAACCCTTTTTTCCACATAAATATGACTAAAATTTTGTAAATACATTATAATTGAAATTCCTCAACCTCATTTGTAAGATTCATAACATGTTCTTCTATCTCAAGAACTTTATTGTTTATTGTATTTAAAGCCTCAATTAATTTATTACTATCTTTGGTAGAGTTATCAATTTCGTGAATAATTGTAAATGAAGCATCTTTTATTAAAGATATAGTTGTAGAAATTTCGTTTGTAGCTTTTTGACTTCTCTCAGCTAAATTTCTAACCTCTTCTGCTACTACTGCAAATCCTCTACCATGTTCTCCTGCTCTTGCAGCTTCAATAGCGGCATTTAAAGCAAGAAGATTTGTTTGATCAGCTATATCTTTAATAAGATTTATCATCTCTTCAATAGATGCAGTTGATTCATCTAAACTTCTTGCTTTATCCATCAAATCTTGTTGTGTTTGTTGGAATTCCCCATTTGCCCAATTTAGAGAATTTTCAAGAATCTCTTTTGTTTCTTTTGAGTTTTTATTTATAGCATGAGATTGTTCATCTATATTATGGATAATATTTTTAAGATTTGTAATAATTTGATTTATAGGGTTTTCTAACGATTTTAATTCATCATTTTCAATTGTAATTAATTCTCTAATCTCTTTTTGTGCTAATTGTTCTAATCTTTGAATAATTGGATTTATAGCTTCTTCTAAATAAGCTTTTCTTTGATTTATTTCTTCTCTTCTATCCCTTATAATCACATAAGTTCTATCAAGTTCCCCATTTTTATACACAGGAATTACATATACAAATACTGGAATATGTTCATTTTGTCTATTGATAATTTCAGCAAGACCATAACCAGCTCTTTTTTCTTTCATATCAAATTTTCCAACTATTTTACAAACTCTACATTCACTTGGATTTATTGGCCATAATACTTTTGCAGCTGAATCTATATTTTTTAATTCATC
>CAZBVR010000001.1:0-3946 GCA_964495415.1 uncultured Nautiliales bacterium | reverse complement strand
ATCACAATCTAACTTATCTCTACCTTTTAGAAATTCAAGTTCAATTATAAAACAAGCTTCTACAACCTCTGCACCAACCTTTTTGATTAAATTCACAGCCGCAGATGCTGTTCCGCCTGTGGCAATTAAATCATCAATCAGTAAAACTTTTGGATTTTTTATATCTCTAAAAGCATCTATATGTATCTCAACCTCATCAAATCCATATTCAAGTGCATATTTTTCACTAATAGTAGTATAAGGTAATTTCCCCTTTTTTCTAATAGGCACAAATCCACTTCCTAAGGCATAAGCCAAAGCACTACCAAATATAAATCCCCTACTCTCAATCCCCGCTACAAAATCTATATTTTTATCTTTATATCTATCTTTTAAAAAATCTATAAGTTCTCTCAAAGCCTCTTTGTTATTTAATAAAGTTGTAATATCTTTAAACATAATCCCTTTTTTTGGAAAATCTGGTATTGTTCTAATTACTTTATTTAATTTCTCTTGCATTCTTTTCTCCTTAAACTAAAATCCCTGAATTAGGAAGAAGTTTGCTTCTATCCTTTGCAAAAACTCTTTTACCCGCAATAATATCATATTTCCAAATTGGAGCAGTAGCCTTAAAATCCTCTACAAACTCCTCTATTAAAGAGAATTCTCTATGCTGAGAATAAACCCCACACATAAAAGAGGTCTCTCCCACATAAACATCTCCTTTACTATGAGCCATTAAAACCTTTTTATCCCACTTATTAAACCAATCATAAAGCATAGGTTCATATATATCAAAACTTAAACCATCAACTCCATTATCATCTCTCACAATTCCTGTAAATGTCAAAAGCATTCCGCCCTTTTTTAAACTATACCACTCATTAAATATCTTCTCTACCGGCAAAGCACCATTATAAATTTTTAACATATCACCCTCCACACACTGGCGGTAAAATAGTTAAAACATCTCCATCTTTTACCGCATCTAACTTTGAAATCAATTTATCATTAACAGCGATAGCAACCGTTTTAATCCATTCAGAACCTATCTCTCTTTTTAAAGCCTCTTTTAACTCTAAAACTGTATCCACTTCCAACTCTTTATCCTCTCTTGATAGAGGTCCCATAAATTTAACTAAAAGTTTCAATTCTTCCCTTTCCGCTATTTTTTGCTATATATAATTGTTTATCTGCTAACTCTATAACCTTTTCCAAATTTTTATCATCATCTGGATATAAAGCAATTCCAACACTAACACTTATATATCCATAAGATTTAAAAGGTTTAGATGTTATTCTATCAAAAATTCTTTTACCTATCTTTAAAACTATCTCTCTTGATTGAGAAAATATCATAATAACAAACTCATCTCCTCCATATCTAAAAGCAAAATCAACCTCTCTTATAGATTTTTTAATACTTTCTCCAACAAATTTAATAACTTCATCTCCAATTTTATGTCCATATTTATCATTAAAATGTTTAAAATCATCAATATCTAAAAATATCACTCCTATTCTAATAGAAACTCCATTATATCGTTGAACAACTGTATCTAAAAATCTTGAATTATTCAATCCTGTTAATTCGTCTTTCAAAGCAAACTCTACAAATTTAATCACCAAATCGTGTTGAAAAACCTCTCCCAATAGATT
Organism: uncultured Nautiliales bacterium; assembly: GCA_964495415.1. GTDB lineage: Bacteria > Campylobacterota > Campylobacteria > Campylobacterales > JAADDX01 > CAZBVR01. The sequence continues at coordinate 2,308 of CAZBVR010000001.1, read as the reverse complement.
ACCCTCATCATCAACAACAATAAGATGCTCTATTCCAATATCTCTCATCTTTTTATAAGCTTCATACACATCTTCATCTTTATAAATTGTTATCAACTTTTTAGGATATTTTTGAATAATCTCTTGAATTGTTAATTTATTATCCCCATTTAGAAAATAGTTAATCAAATCGCTATTAGTAATAATGTAGATAGGTTTTTTATCTTTTATTATTACAACAGAGTCATTATCTGTTTTAAGAAATAGACTTGCAATCTCTAAAATAGTATAATTATCGTCAAAGTTTATTGTAAAAGGCTTATGCCTAATATAACTAACAATTTTCATTAAAGGATTCCTTTTGTTTGGTCAAATTGATTATATAAATCTATTACCTTTTCATCTATTTATGAAAAAGTATTATCCTAATTATACTACAAAAAAATCATATCCCGCACAAATAAACAGAATGTTTAATAGAAAAAGAGTAAGTGGTGCTTTTATCTCCTCAATCAAATCTCAACACAAAACCTGTTTCGACTTGGGTATCGTAGCAAAAAAAGAGGTGTTATCTGTGCTTATATGTGAAGGTGAAGAAAAGGAAGATATAGAAAGCAACACTTCAAACATATTAGCAAAGATATTAAATCAAAAGGGAGAGGTTATTATTGGAGATAAAGCATTAAAACACTATTATCAAAATAATAAAAAAAGTTGTCAAGACTTAGCCCTTTTGTGGTATAAAAAATATAATCTCCCTTTTGTATTCGCCCGCTTTTGTGTAAATAGCAATAAAAAAAGATATAGAAAAATGGTCAATAAATTTTTAAAAACGAAAATATATATTCCAACCTATATTTTGAAAAAATATGAGAAAAGAGGAGTAACCTCAAAACAGATAAAAGAGTATTTAAAATATATTCAATATGAGATAGGAGATAGAGAAAAAAAGAGTTTAAAAAAGTTTTTTAAGTTAGCGAAAAAGAGGAGAAAGTTATAAACTCCTCTTCAAAATCATAAGCTTTTATCTTAAAAGCATCTATACATCTACTATCTCTAAACTCAAAAACAACCGCTTGAAAAATTTTTCTACATTTATCTACTACATCAAATTTTTTTGAAAATCCACTCTTAAATCTCTCTATCGCTTCCACTTCTCTCATTCCTATTACATTATCAAAACACCCCGTAAGCCCTATATCTGTTAAATACCCTGCACCATTATCTATAATCAAATCATCAGTCCCTATATGGGTATGAGTTCCAACAAGAGCAGAGATTCTATCTCTTAACATCAAAAACATCGCCCTTTTCTCAGCAGTGGCCTCTGCATGAAAATCTATAAAAATTGTATAACCTTTATATTTATCTACAACTTTTTCAATCACTCTAAAAGGATTATCAAAAAGTGGCATTCCAAACTGCCCCATTAAAGATATAACTACAAGTCCTAATTTCTCCTCTACAAAAACCCCCTTCCCTTCAATCTCTTCATACATATTAAGAGGTCTTAAAATAGGCTCACTTAATAACAACTCTTTAATATCAACTTTATCAAAACTATGATTTCCCCCCGTCATTACATCAATTCCCGCTTTTTTTATCTCTTTATAATTTTTTTTAGTTATACCATACCCATGAGAAGTGTTTTCATAATTTGCTACAACAAAATCTATTTTATATTTTTCTTTAATTTTTGGTAAATGATGCTTTACCATCACTCTACCCGGTTTTCCTACAATATCACCTATAAAAAGTAATCTCATTTATCACCTTTTTTTGGTATAATGGTATCAAAAAAAAAGGTTTTTTTAATGGATTTTATAAAAATAGCAAAAGAGGTTTTAGAAATAGAAGCCAATGCTCTATATAAAGCACAAATAGATGAAGGTTTTTTAAAAGCTCTTGATATTATAGAAAATACAAAAGGCAAGCTGATAGTTACAGGAGTTGGAAAATCTGGACTTATTGGAGCAAAAATCGCCGCTACATTTGCATCAACTGGGACAAGTAGTTTTTTCTTACACCCAACAGAAGCACTTCATGGGGATTTAGGAATGATTAGTAAAGGGGATAGTGTCCTTGCTATTAGTTATTCAGGAGAGAGTGAAGAGCTTGCAAAAATTCTGCCACATATTAAAAGATTTGATATTCCACTTATTGGAATGAGTAGAGATAAAAATTCAACTCTTGGAAAATATAGCGATGCTTTTATCCCTACGATAATAGAAAAAGAGGCTTGTCCTCTTGGAGTAGCACCAACTACATCTACTACCCTAACACTTGCACTTGGTGATGCTTTGGCTGTATGTATGATGAAAAAAAGAGG